>NZ_JBIDFH010000011.1:0-82854 GCF_046635745.1 Gilliamella sp. CG35 | reverse complement strand
ATATTATTTAGAAATAAAAACATCTAAAAAAACTATAATAAACCATTATCTTTATTAGCTTTAATGAATATTGCACTTTTATTAAACTATAAATTAGAAACTTTTAGATCAATTTTTTACGCCGATTAACGCCCTAAAATTCCATGAATAATTATGGCGAATCATTTTAAATAACTTACTTAAGTAAGTTCAATATCCTCAAGTTAATTATATTATTAGCCAAATAAGCTATTACTGAGATTTTATAGAAGAGCATAAAAATTTATTTTGTAAAATAAGTTTGCTTTTATTACAGAAAATTAACAAATAAGTCACTGTGTTGAATTCCCGTTAGCAAATATTATGTGTTAGATTTTTTGAGAAGATGATTGGAGAATTTAATCTATCCTTTTCAAAAGGAAAATTTAGTTAATATACAGGCAAATGACCAAACCAATTATGATACCAACGCGGATTTATTTCATTCCTCATTGTTTTTAACTCCAATTTATGATGATAAAAAACTAAACTTATTTGTCCTGATTTAGATGTGGTATAAAAATTTAATTGTCGATCTTTGTAACGTGCTATAACTTTATTGGAAGGCAATTTCCAAGGATTATAACGGGAAGTCGACAAAAGGGACACGCTAGGATTAACAGCGTTTAAAAAAGCATAGCTTGATGACGTGTTACTACCATGATGAGGAATTTGTAAAATTGTTGATTTAAGTGTATTTCGATATTTTTCAATCAATTGATACTCTTGATTTTTTTCTAAGTCACCTGATAATAATACTGAAAATTGACCATCTGTAATGTGTATTACACATGAATCTTCGTTTTGCGCATATTCGGCTAGATGAGTTGGCCATAATACAGTTAAACTTAGATTATTCCATGTCAGATGATTTTCTGATAAACAGTGATAGTGATTTTTTAATTTTACTGATGAACTCATCAGCCATGCATTGGGATAATGTTGTTGAAGTAGAGAAAGTCCACCAATATGATCATTGTGTTGATGGCTAATAATAATTCCCTTTACATCTAAATTGTGCCATTGTAAAAATGGAATGATTATACGTTCTGCGGCAGAACTATTTTGCCACTGCGCCCCCGTATCATACAATATTGCGGATTTCCCATCATGTATGACAATTGCCAGACCATGACCGACATCTAACATATCCATTCGCCATAGATAATGCTGTTTTTTAAAAAATGGACTCACTATTATCATGAGTAAAATGCAGAGGGTTATAGTATGACGACGCCAAAATTCCGTTTTAAGAGTAATTATGGCCAGCCATCCAATAATACTTAATAAATAAAAATCAGATGAAGTAGTAAACCAAGGGAAATCAATCAGCTTCAGACAGTAAAATAAATAATCAAGTGACTGTTCAGCAATAAACCAAAACCATAATGCTAAATAGAAACAATCAAAAAAACTAAAACAGAGTGCTATCAAGATTGATGGAAAAGTCAGTAACGATATGATTGGAATCGCAATTAAATTTGCCAAAAGAGCCATAGTACTGACACCTTGAAAAACAAATAATTGTATTGGTAACAATAACGCTGTTAAACCTAATTGTAGATGTATTAATTTAACTAGGTAACACGTTTTGTTATTTTGAATCTTTTTTGATAATGGTACCCATTGATATAAAAATATTAAGCTAACAACAGCATAACAAGATAGCCAAAAACTTTCAGACAAAATCATCAACGGATCGGTTAATAATAATAAGGCTATTATTCGATTAATTTTCTGCCATGCGCTGATATGTTGGTTTTGACAGCGTAAATAAATCCATATCCCTAATGCCATTATTGCACGTAAAGCAGGAGGATTGAATCCTGTTAACCAAGCATAAAAACAGGCGCATAACCATCCGATTATGATTGGGACATATAAATTATTGAATCGCTGTGGAATAAAAAATAACATTAATTTGACGAGACTGTAACACATACCAAAGACCAACAAAATATGCATACCTGATATCGCCATTAAGTGAGCAACGCCGGTATTCATCATAATTTGCCGATAATGATGATCAAGTTGAGAGCGATCACCAAAAGCCAATGCAAATAATATCCCACGGTAATGAAACAAATACATATAAGGCAAAGCATGATCAACAATAGTTTGTCTAATATCATTTTTATCTTTTAATAATTTAGCATTATTGATTTTTGCAGATAATAATGTCCGATTGGCTATAGCAAAACGCTGACTATCAAATCCTCCTTCATTTAAATAACTATGAATTACTTTCGTTTTTATCGTTAATTGCCAAATTTGACCTATTTTAGGTACATTAACATTATCCCAATAAATTGAAATTGGGATAGGAGTTGATGATGCTTGGTGATTACTTTCAAGAATAGTCCATTGCAGATAGTAAGGATTCATTTGCTGAGATGGATGCCGGATATTGATACTTTCGACTTTTGCTTTGACGACGAGTGTTTTGTCAATGTAAGGATCGATATTGATTAAATACTGTTTAGAATATGCCGTCGACCATAAGAAACTTAACATAAATATACTAATAAGTAACAACGTTTTTCTAAATAGAAATTTACTCGCAATGACAATAATCAACACGCCAAAAGCTGTCGCATACCAAAATATGTCTGAAAGTAATTTAGACATAAACATTAATGGCAAGCAGCCTAATGAAAATGTAATTATAAGTAAATCATGTGAATAAATTTGCCGCATTGACTCAAATTAGGCTATCGAATTAACAATAAGTTAGCATAACCTGTCAACAAATTATGCTCAGAAACTTTTTATAGATATTGCGATCTTGGTTCCAATCTTAATTCGCATTTGTTAAAAATCGATCATTATGATAAGAACATTTATAAATGTATTTTGACAGGTGTTAAGACTAAAATTACTTTAAATAGTCATCAAACTTTTTAATTATTTTTAAATAACTTTTTAATGTTTAATCAATATATTAATTGAGGGATTAATAAAAAAGCCTTTGAGTTAACTCAAAGGCTTTTAAACTAAATACTATTTTAGATATTATGCTTTAGCGGCATTATTTACTCTTTCACGTAATTCTTTACCTGGTTTAAAGTGAGGAATGTATTTATGTTTCACCTCAACATTACCACCAGTTCTTGGGTTTCTCGCTTTACGTGGTGCACGATAATTTAAGCTGAAACTACCAAATCCTCGAATTTCTACACGATCGTTGCTTTCCATAGCTAAAGCGATCTGTTCAATAATATCTCTTACAGCATCATCAACAAGTTGCACAGGAAGGTGTGCCCGCCAGTTGACTATCTTTTCCACTAAATCTGATCTGTTCATGGTCACTCCTAAGTTATGTATGTGATATATAATTTGTTCATTTTATACCACAAAAGAAAAAGAGGGCAAGCCCTCTTTACTTTTTAGTTGAATATTTTTTACTCGGTTTTTGATGCAGCTTTGAATGCTTCAGCCATTGCATTAGTAAATGATGCTTCTTCTTGAGTTGAAGTATTATTTACAGCAGCAAGCGCTTCTTTTTCGTCAGCTTCATCTTTAGCACGTACAGATAATGAAATTGCGCGAGTTTTACGATCGATATTAACAATCTTAGCCTCGACTTCATCACCAACTTTTAATGCAGTTGTTGCATCTTCAATACGTTCACGTGCGATATCTTGAGCTTTTAAGTAACCTTCAATGCCTTCTGCGATTTCAATTGTTGCGCCTTTAGCATCAACAGCTGTTACATGACCTTTAACAATTGAACCTTTTTTGAAGTTTGAAGCAAAGCTACTAAATGGATCATCTTCAAGTTGTTTAATACCTAAAGAGATACGCTCACGTTCTGCATCAACTTGTAATACAACCGCTTCGATATCATCACCTTTCTTATAAGCTTTAACTGCTTCTTCACCTGGCATATTCCAAGAGATATCAGAAAGATGAACTAAACCGTCAATACCACCATCTAAACCGATGAAGATACCGAAATCAGTGATTGATTTGATCTTACCGCTAACTTTATCACCTTTATTGTGTGATTCAGCAAATTGTAACCATGGGTTAGGTTTACATTGTTTAAGACCAAGAGAAATACGACGACGTTCTTCATCAATTTCAAGAACAATAACTTCAACTTCATCACCTAAGCTAACCACTTTAGATGGGTGAATGTTTTTGTTAGTCCAATCCATTTCAGAAACGTGAACTAAACCTTCAACGCCAGTTTCAATTTCTACGAAACAACCGTAATCAGTTAAGTTAGTTACTTTACCAGTTACTTTAGTGCCTTCTGGGTAACGTTTAGCAATTGAAACCCATGGATCTTCGCCTAATTGTTTTAAGCCAAGAGATACACGTGAACGGTCTTTATCAAATTTAAGAACTTTAACAAGTAATTCTTGACCCACTTCAACCACTTCACTTGGGTGTTTAACACGTTTCCAAGCCATATCAGTAATATGAAGTAAACCATCAACACCACCAAGGTCAACGAATGCACCGTAATCAGTAAGATTTTTGATGATACCTTTAACTTCAGAACCTTCTTGAAGATTTTCAAGAAGTTGTTCTCTTTCTGCGCTATTTTCAGATTCAATTACTGCACGACGAGAAACAACAACGTTGTTACGTTTTTGATCTAATTTAATAACTTTTAATTCGATTTCTCTATTTTCAATATGAGAAGTATCGCGTAATGGACGTACATCAACAAGCGAACCAGGAAGGAACGCACGAACGCCATTAAGATCAACCGTAAAGCCACCTTTCACTTTACCATTGATAACACCTAAAACTGTTGCAGCATCTTCAACTGCTTTTTCTAATGTAAGCCACGCTTCATGACGTTTAGCTTTTTCACGAGATAGAATGGTTTCACCAAAGCCATCTTCAATTGAGTCAAGTACGACATCAACAACGTCGCCAACTTTAACTTCTAATTCGCCTTGGGCATTTTTAAACTGCTCTACTGGAATTGCTGATTCGGATTTTAAACCAGCATCAACTAAAACAACATCTTTGTCGATTGCAACGACAGTACCACGGATCATGTTACCAGAACGAGTGTCTAGTTGATTTAAAGACTCTTCAAAGAGTTGAGCAAAAGATTCAGTCATATTTATATACTTAAATTAATATTAACGTCCACATTACATCATGTCTTGTGGGGTTGTTTATGATACTCCACTCGTCCTTATAATGGAGCTTTGTTCACGTTATAAATAAATTTACAACGCAAGTTTTTCGTTTATATACGTAATAGATTGATTAAATACATCTTGAATAGAGAGTGATGTGGTATCAATTATTAGTGCATCTGTTGCAGGTTTTAATGGGGCAACGGCTCGATTACGATCTCGCTCATCACGCGCAGTTATCTCCTGCAAAATTTCGGCGAATTTAGCATGTTTTTGCTTATCTTGCAACTGTTTCATTCTTCTTTCTGCTCTTGAGTGCGGGCTAGCATCCAGAAAAATTTTTACTGGTGCATCAGTAAACACAACTGTCCCCATATCTCGCCCATCCGCAATTAACCCCGGCAATTGCCTGAAATCTCTTTGTCGTTGCAATAATGCTGCCCGAACTTGATTTAGCGAAGCCACTTTAGAAGCAGCGCCCCCAGTCTCTTCAGTACGAATATCTTTAGAGACATCGACGCCATTTAATAGCACTTTGACTTCGCCATGATGGGTATCAAAAGTTAAAGGTAAATTTAATGCTAATTGTGTTAATTGTAGTTCATCATTCAGCGCAATGTGATGATTAAGCGCCGACAACGCAAGCACACGATAAATCGCGCCAGAGTCTAAAAGATGCCAATTGAAATGATTAGCTAACGCTTGACACAACGTGCCCTTCCCCACACCACTAGGGCCATCGACAGCAATAACAGGAACTAATGTATTCATTTAGTATTCACTCAATCGTTTAAATTGTTCAAAATAGTCAGGAAATGTTTTCATTGTACATTTAGGATCTAATATAGTCACGGGCGTATCGGATAATGCCACTAATGAAAAACACATTGCCATACGATGATCGTTATAGGTTTTTATTTCAGCATGTGTTAAAGATTTAGGGGGGATAATCGTTATATAATCGTTACCTTCTTCAACCTCTGCCCCTATTTTACGCAATTCAGTTGCCATAGCAGATAAGCGGTCAGTTTCTTTAACTCGCCAGTTATAGATATTACGAATAGTTGTGGATCCTTTGGCAAACAAAGCGGTTGTTGCTATTGTCATCGCCGCATCAGGGATATGATTCATATCCATATCAATACCGTTAAGTTCCCCTCGGCTACACTCGATATAATCATCAGCCCACGTTACTTTAGCACCCATATTTTCAAGTACATGGGCAAATTGGGTATCACCTTGTAAGCTTTTTTTACCAACACCTGTGACGCGAACAGTGCCCCCTTTAATCGCCGCTGCAGCTAAAAAATATGAAGCGGATGAAGCATCACCTTCAACCAAATAAGTACCCGGTGACTTATAAGTTTGCTTTGCTTTAATAACAAATTTTTGATAATTATCATTGATGACCGACACCCCAAATATCGCCATCATTTTGATCGTGATATCAATATACGGTTTAGAGACTAAATCCCCTAAAATAGTAATTTCAGTATCGTTATCAGCAAGTGGGGATGCCATTAATAGCGCCGTTAAAAATTGACTTGAAACAGAGCCATCAACCTGAATATTACCGCCAATAAAGCCCCCATGAATATGCAGTGGTGGATAACCTTCATTTTCAAGATATTCTATGTTAGCCCCACCTTGACGAAGCGCATCAACTAAATGCCCTATTGGACGCTCTTTCATACGTGGTTCGCCCGTAAGCACAATATTATTTTCACCAAGACATAACGCAGCAGTTAAAGGACGCATCGCCGTACCGGCATTCCCTAAAAAAAGCTCTAATGCATGGGATGAATGTAATTTTCCGCCGACACCCTGAATATCACAAATCGTGCGATCATTCGATAATTGATACGTAACACCTAATGCTTTAAGAGCATCAAGCATATAACGGACATCATCGCTGTCTAATAAATTTGTTAAACGTGTATTACCTTGACTCAATGCAGACAAAAGTAGCGCCCGATTAGACACACTTTTTGAACCCGGTAAGTTTATCGTACCATTAAATCTTTTTATCGGTTGTAATGTTAGGGATAACATGATAGTTCTCTTTATATTTTTAAGATTTTTAAAATTTATCTAAAGTTGCTTTCAACAATTCAATCGCTTGTTTATCTTTAGCACTATTTTGCCACAATTTATCAAATAACAACCGGTATCGCTTAATCGCATCGTGAGAAGAGGTAATAGAAGCAATCCCTGTGGTCACATTCGGTAATTCACCTAATCGAAACGGGCTCATTGCTAACGAAATCGGGTTTTCATTTTGATAAAATAGTTGAAAAGCAATAGATGGAATTGCATGCTCTGTAATAGCAATGGTTGGCGAATAAGTTTGTTGTTCAATTAATTCAATTAAGTGATAGACTTCTTTGCGAGCTAATAGCATGCGTTCAGACTTTTTACCCGGTGAAAGATTTAAATTACCGACTAAACCAATATGTAAAAAACGTTCTACATTGCGTAAACTAATTAAATTAATGACTTTAGGCGCTGATTGATAGAATTGTGTTTGTCGTTCTTTTAAAATGGCTAACGTTGTTGCATATTTTTTTAAATTAATTGAATCGCCCGATTCATCTAGCATCATAGCAAGATGAGAAAGATAATCTGGTGAAGTGAGTAAAAAAGAAAAAGGATCAAAATGAGAATAAATATGTGTTGATTGTTCTTCAAGTTGGCGCATACGTTCAAAAAAACCTTCACCACTTGAATAATATTCAGTATCAATACCAAGCAAGCTTGCTAAGGATGTATCTAACAAAGTCGCTAAACGTCCTAATGTTTCGATTTTGATAATTTCACCCTTTTCAAGACGGTAAACCGCAGCTCTTGAAATTCTAAGATTTTGTGCTATGTCTTCTGCTTTTAAGGAAGCCGCTATACGATACGCCCGTAAACGCTGACCTATCGCACAATAATCAATCGATCCAGTATTCATAATTCACTCAAACCATTCGGATTTTGGCAGTGTAACATAAGGTAATCATATTGCCAATTTGCAATCCAGGCAATTTTGTTCAATTCATCAATATATGATTTTTGACTCAAGTAATGGATAATCTATCATCCATAATTAAATAACGTCATAAATATTGGCATTAGCAATGTAAGCAAAAAACCTTGCACGATAGCAGATGGCACTATCATTATTCCTGCTCCTTTCTGTAACATAGGCAAAGTAAAATCCATAGACGTTGCACCACATAAACCCAGTGTTGTTAATTTATACCGTTTTATTAATGTTGGAATAAGTATAATGGCAAAAAGTTCACGTAATATATCATTTAAAAATGTGGCACTGCCAATAATTGCCCCATGCGCTTCAGTCATTAAAATGCCTGACAAAGAATACCAACCAAATCCAGATGACATACCTAATCCTATACGCAAAGGAAGATCTAATAGTAAAGCGGCTACCATTCCACCAATAAAAGTGCTTATAATGACGATTAGCGTTGTTGCAATACCAACTTTGTTAAGTAAAATTTGTTTAAGTGAAATATTATTACTTCTTAACTGAATACCAATTAACAAGAGTAAAAAAACTAAAACAACCTGAATAATGTTTTCGGTATATTGCCATACAAACAATGGAAAAAGTCCGACTATAAATCCCAAAACAAGTGCAATAAAGACACGCAATGATTCCAATATCATTTTTACGCGTGAACCAAAGGTTTGATTAACACTTGAAGCTTTCCACGGTAAAAATAGGTCAAATAACATTAGAAAAATAAAATTCCCGCCAAAAGTACAGATAAAAATAATAGCAGTATAAAATAAAATATTTTGCAAATTAGTCGCAAGGTTATCTAAATGAGCAAGTTCTGCGCCCATAATAAAAAGAATAAAATAAACCATCCAACTTAGAATTTGATTAATTTTAGCTATCCATTTTTCTTGTTTGCATTTAATTAAATAACCAATGCACAAAGGCACAAGTGCTATTAGAATACCAAAATACATATTTCATTCCCTACTAATTAATTTAAGACAATTATTTTATTGAGCTTTAATTAAAAAAATCGATAAACAACAAGTTGAATATCGATTGTAATCAATTTTGATAATTTGACACTACATTAGGTAAATAATCATTACCTTTAGTATATTATATTAATGATGCTAATTGTGTTTCAATATTCAGTTTGAGTTGATCTAACAAAGCATAACGATTACGGTATTCAGAACGTTTTTTACTTGCTATATCTTCTAACGATTTACGTGTAATCTCAGTGGGTAAAATAAATAACTCACGATCATCTTGTTGACCATCGATTGTTAACCAAAAATCATCATAATCAGACAAAATGCGTTCTTGTCTGCTGTTATAACGCCAATTGTTATACACATGCGTTTTATTTCCAACCGCCACAATTTGCTCAAGCTGAAAATAATGCGCAATGATTAATGCTGCCTCAACGGCGACTCGTTTTGGAAATAATCCATAACATTGCTTAGTCGCTTTTTGTACCCGAACTCGCGCTTCATGATGACCGGTACCTTGCAACCCTGCAATAAATAAAGTCGTTTTTTGTTGATATTGAATGATTGAAAAAGTTAATGTTGCTAAATCAATACCGTCATTATCATAAAAATAAAGGCTTATTTCACCTTCTCGAGCAAACTTGTTACGCGCTTGAATCGCAATTTGAATATTAGCTTCATTTTTTGCTGTTAGTTTAGCCAATACATATGGAGTTTTAGGATCATAAAAAGCCTTAGTCATGCTATCAGGCTGATTCGCTAAAAAATCATAGTGATATGCTAACGCATCAAAACGCTCTTGTTGCGACAAACTTGATGATAAATACGGTCTTTGTAATTTACACGGTAAATTGGTTTGGCAAGAAAAATAGTAGCCAAGTAATGGATATTGTCTTAATTTATCCAACCATTTTAGTGTAATAGGACTTAAAAATAAGGTTCTAAAAAAAAATTTATAACGATAAGTCGGATTAAGCCAAAGTTCATTTAGCGGAAGTTTACCGGTACATAGCCAGTTAAAAAGTTGCCATTTGCTTTTTGGCTGGGACATATTCGTAATATTATTCATAAGCAGAAAAAATAAATTTGAGTTAGTTAATTTATAAAAAATTTATATGTGGCTAAATTATAAAATATCAATAGATATCAAAGATTAGTCATAAATACCAACTTTAAAGAGTACAATACAACATAAATCAACGCAACCTTTGCCATCTTATTCTATAAGAAAAGAAAATAAAAAACGGTGAACTGGTCACCGTTTCTTATTAAACAATTATTCAGTTTTTATAAACTCAATTATTGTCCTTTCACTTCTTTAAGTCCGTTGAATGGAGCCTTAGCACCTAATGCTTCTTCAATACGGATTAATTGATTGTATTTAGCAACACGATCAGAACGGCTCATAGAACCCGTTTTGATTTGACCAGCAGCTAAACCAACAGCTAAATCAGCAATAGTTGAATCTTCAGTTTCACCACTACGGTGAGAGATAACAGCAGTATAACCTGCATCTTTTGCCATTTTAACCGCTGCGATAGATTCAGTTAATGTACCGATTTGGTTAACTTTAACTAGGATTGAGTTAGCGATGCCTTTTTCAATACCTTGTTTGAAGATTTTGGTGTTAGTTACAAACAGATCGTCACCCACTAATTGGATTTTGTGACCTAATGCTTTAGTTTGGTATGCCCAACCGTCCCAATCGCTTTCATCTAAACCATCTTCGATTGATACGATAGGATATTGTTCAGTTAAACCTTCTAAATAGTGAGTAAATTCTTGAGCAGTAAACTCTTTATTACCTTCACCTTTTAATACATATTTACCTGTTTCTTTGTTATAGAATTCAGAAGCAGCACAGTCCATCGCTAAAGTAATATCTTTACCTAGTACATAACCCGCTTTTTCTACAGCTTCTTTGATACAAGCTAATGCTTCAGCATTTGAATCTAAATTAGGGGCAAAACCACCTTCATCGCCTACAGCAGTATTCATACCTTTAGCATGTAAAACTTTCGCTAAGTTATGGAATACTTCAGAACCCATACGGATTGCTTCACGTACTGTTTTCGCGCCAACTGGTTGAATCATAAATTCTTGTAAATCGATGTTATTATCCGCATGTTCACCACCATTGATGATGTTCATCATCGGTAATGGCATTGAATATTGACCTGGCGTACCATTCAAATCAGCAATATGTTGATATAGTGGAACACCTTTTGCTGCTGCTGCTGCTTTAGCATTGGCTAATGATACTGCAAGAATTGAGTTTGCACCCAAGTTAGATTTAAAATCAGTTCCATCTAAATCAAGCATGATTTGGTCGATAGCCGCTTGATCTAACGCATCTTTACCCACAACTGCTTTCGCAATTGGTCCATTTACGTTTTCAACTGCTTTTAAAACACCTTTTCCTAAAAAGCGAGATTTGTCACCATCACGAAGTTCTAATGCTTCACGCGAACCAGTTGATGCACCAGATGGAACGATTGCTAGACCAACAAAACCACCTTCTAAATGAACTTCAGCTTCAACTGTAGGGTTCCCACGAGAGTCGATGACTTCACGACCATGTACTTTAACGATTTTTGCCATGTTATTTTCCTCTATATGACAGATATATTACAAATGTAAAACTTTAAAACTATTTTTGTTGTAGCTGCTGATACTCCTTGGCAGCTTTTATAAAACTACTAAACAGTGGATGCCCATCTCGTGGTGTCGAGGTAAATTCCGGATGGAATTGACAAGCAACAAACCATGGATGATTAGGAACCTCAATAATCTCGACTAATTTTCTATCAGTTGAAAGTCCTGTTACTTTTAATCCTGCTTTTACAATTTCAGGTAATAAATTATTATTCACTTCGTAACGATGACGATGACGCTCAGTGATTGACTCTTTTTTATACATATCAAATACTAATGAGTCTGGTTCTAAATGACATATCTGAGAACCAAGTCGCATAGTACCACCTAAATCACTATTTTCATTACGTTGCACAACATTACCCGATTCATCACTCCATTCAGTGATTAACGCAATGATTGGATTCGCACAATCTTTAACAAATTCTGTAGAATTTGCGTCTTTAATTCCAGCCACATTACGAGCATATTCAATCATGGCAACTTGCATTCCAAGACAAATACCTAAATAAGGTATTTGGTTTTCACGCGCATAGCGTGCAGCAATGATTTTACCCTCAACGCCACGATACCCAAATCCACCCGGAATAAGTATTGCGTCTAAGCCTGAAAGTAAATCCGTACCACGCGATTCAAGATCTTCAGAATCGATATAACGAATATGAACAGTTAAACGGTTTTTCAACCCGCCATGTTTTAATGCTTCGTTTACAGACTTATAAGCATCGGGTAATTCAGTGTATTTACCCACCATACCTATTGTGACTTCACCAACAGGATTGGCCTCTTCATAAATCACTTGTTCCCACTCTGATAGATCTGCTTCAACGCAATCAAGGTGGAATCGATTGCAGACAAAAGTATCTAAATTTTGTGATTTTAAAAGAGCAGGTATTTTATAAATTGAATCGACATCTTTTAATGAAATAACTGCACGTTCAGGCACATTACAAAATAGTGCAATTTTTGCTCGCTCATTAGCTGGAATGATACGATCTGAACGACAGATTAACACATCAGGTTGAATACCAATAGATAACAACTCTTTGACTGAGTGTTGTGTAGGTTTTGTTTTAACTTCTCCAGCAGAAGCTAAATATGGCACTAGGGTTAAATGCATAAATAAGGTATGTTCTCGACCTACATCAACCGCTAATTGACGAATCGCTTCTAAAAATGGAAGTGATTCAATATCCCCAACTGTGCCACCGATTTCAACAATAGCAACATCGAAGCCTTTAGCTCCTGCAATAACGCGAGATTTAATCTCATTGGTAATATGGGGAATGACTTGAACAGTTGCACCTAAATAATCCCCACGACGTTCTTTGCGTAATACATCGGAATAGATACGCCCTGTTGTGAAGTTATTTTTGCGAGTCATTTTAGTGCGAATAAAACGCTCATAATGACCTAAATCAAGATCCGTTTCTGCCCCATCTTCCGTCACAAAAACTTCACCATGCTGAATCGGGCTCATTGTACCCGGATCGACATTAATATAGGGATCAAGTTTTAACATGGTGACTTTTAAATTGCGGGCTTCTAAAATTGCAGCGAGTGATGCTGCGGCAATGCCTTTACCAAGAGAAGAAACGACACCGCCTGTAACAAAAATATAATTCGTGACCATTAATACCAGACCATTATTAATTTATAAGAACAATATTGCGTCGTTTTCAAACGATAAAAGCAACACAATATACGATAAATCAGACGGGAAAATAGTATAACAGAATCTGACCTTGCTCACAATTGAATAATTATCTTTAACAGATGTTTTAATTAAGCTGATTAGATAGATTTAATGCTACTCAATCTAATCAACTTTAATTTGAAAACAGAATTATCTTCGACAATCAATCTAAACTGTAAGATTAGCATAAAAGTTATTAATCTTACTTTTTCGAACTCGATTTTGTATCCGTTTCCAAATGAAAATTAAACCATTAAAAATCGTACTTAATGCAAAAAAAGCAAATAAAGAGATACTTAAAATAATGGGTAACCACCTGTCTTGTTCATTAATTTGATATCTAATGTCAGGATTAATCGTAAATCCTGAGATAGAATTATCATCTCGATAATAAATATCTGAGACTAATCCAGAAAAATTGACTCGCCCCGATTGGCTATTCAAACTATTTTGAAAAGTTGAATTCGAAACCCGATTAGATTCTAAATCCTCTTGGTCTTTGCTATCTGTTTCGTTAAAAAACTTATTTTTCAGCGTAATGAAGAAAGAAACATTATCGGTTTGATTATGGATTTCTACTTTTCCGCACTTACTATTCACCTTTTTGTTATATTTATCACAAAGTGCCCCTTCCGTGGTAACATTTACCCAATCGCCCTCTTTTAGATTGTTGGTTAATAATTGTGAACTATCATCAAAATTCCAACTTTTCAGGTCATGATTAGCAAAGTGATACATATAAAAGATATTATCTTTAACATTGGATTTTGCATAAACAATAAATGTCAAAATAATACCTACAAGAAAAAGCCATAAATTACGTCCCGCAAACTTTGGTGGTCCAAAATTTTCAATCTCTTTCGAAACTGACAATGTATAACCATAACGAATTATTTTTTTATCCTCAAAAGTAACATCAAGCTCAACATTAGTTAATGTATGTTCGGGTATATATGCTTGCCAATTATCAGGATAATTTAAAATAGAATTATGACCAACAGTAATTTGTTTCGTTTTAGAGTTTTTATTTTTAACTTTTCCTCTTATTCGATTAACAAATTGAATTTTTACTTTAGACTTTGGTTTACGACAATAAAAATAGATAACTGCTAGTAAATTTATGCCAAATAAAAACAGATCAAATAGTTCATTACTTTGCCAATAATCTAAAAAATAATTAATTGTTAAAAAGCAAAAAAATACCGCAACTATCCCTTTATTATTTTTATTCCGATACGCTGATTCTAACGGTGTTTCTTGCCGTGTCATTAAAATTTCATAACCAAATTTTTGTTGATTTTCAATGCGATTGTTTATAGTCTCATTGTCATGATTATGATTATAATTTTCTGGATGTTGAACATCAAACAATTCACTTGCCCAATACTCCATATCATCTTTTTCTAATTTTTTTTCATTGATGATATTTTGATGCGCTGCATAACGAATATCGTGATCATTTAACCTAATCACAATGGCATAATCTTCAGTGAAAACTACTTCAGCCACATTATCATCTAAGATAAAACGATCCATATCATAGGGGATAATGACATCAATATTATTAATTTTATAAAAAAGTGTTTCGCCAACATAGTGATTGATATTTTGTTTGACTAATTTGCCAGATATTGATATTACATCTGAATTTATTAATGACGATTCTTTTACCTCTGAAGATAAATGTTTTGTTGTTTTTAGATAAGGTGTTATAAGACGTTCTTCTAGTGTGGACAATTGCCTAATAGGCCTAAGATCAACAATATAGTTTTTTTCAATTAACTTTTTCTTTTTTTTGTTACTTTTGAAGTTTTTTCTAATCGACGAAACGATCAAAACCAAAATGTGAATGACTAATATTAAACCAAATATATTCATTTTGTGACTTATTCCTTATGAAACATTATTATAGTTATATTTAACTGATAAAATTGGTCAATCTGATTCTTTTATTTAGTGATTTGCTGTTTTTTCACTACGCGATAATCCAATAATTCCCGATCGAACCATTTCGACAATATGACAAGTTTCACGTATCGACGCTAAGAAAGAATCTAGTTTTTCACTTGTACCCGATAATTGAACAATGTAATGCGTTGCGGTAACATCGACAATCGAGCCTCTAAAAATATCGGCACAACGTTTAACTTCATCTCGTGCATCAGACCCTTTAGCAGCCACTTTCACTAACATAATTTCTCGTTCAACATGAGGCCCTTCGGTTAAATCATGTACACGGTAAACATTGACAAGTTTATGAAGCTGCTTTTGAATCTGCTCTAGCACATGTTCATCACCTGTTGTTTGAATGGTCATTCTGTGCATGGTCGGATCTTCTGTCGGTGCTGTCGTAATGGTTTCAATATTAAAACCACGTTGTGAGAACAGACCAATAATTCGAGATAAAGCCCCGGGTTCATTTTCTGTTAAAATTGATAAAATATATCGCATTAGGTTCTCTCCGTTTTACTCAGCCACATTTCGTTCATTGCTCCACCACGTATTTGCATTGGGTAGACATGTTCAGTTGCATCGGTCATGACATCAATAAAGACTAATCGATCTTTAATTGACAAGGCTTTTTTAAGTTTTGTTTCCAGATCTTCACGCTTGGTAATGACCATACCAACATGACCATAAGCTTCCGCTATTTTTGCAAAATCAGGCAATGATTCCATATACGAACAAGAATGTCGCCCGGCATAAATCATATCTTGCCACTGTTTAACCATGCCTAAAAAACGGTTATTCAGATTTAAAACAATAACCGGTAAACCATATTGTAAAGCGGTAGAAAGTTCTTGAATATTCATTTGAATACTACCATCACCAGTTACACATACGACACATTGATCTGGAAAAGCAAGTTTCACCCCAAGCGCAGCCGGAAGACCAAACCCCATGGTACCTAGACCACCAGAAGTAATAAAATGACGAGGTTTATCAAATGGATAATACAAAGCAGTAAACATTTGATGTTGTCCTACATCAGTAGTGACAAATGCGTTACCTTGAGTCAATTTATATAAAACTTCGATTGCTTCTTGTGGTTTGATGCTTTCACCTTCATGACTATAAGCTAAACAGTGACGTGAACGCCAATGATCAATTTGTTTCCACCAATCCACTAATGCATCAAGATCACGATCAGCTTGCAATTCATTAAGTTCGGATAACATCGTTTCAACCACTACTTTAGCATCACCCACAACAGGAATAGTGGCAGAAATTGTTTTTGAAATTGATGTTGGATCAATATCAATATGTATTATTTTTGCTTTCGGACAATATTTTTCAACATTATTGGTTGTTCTATCATCAAATCTGGCACCAACAGCAAATATTACATCGGCATTATGCATCGCCATATTGGCTTCATACACCCCATGCATTCCAATCATGCCTAAATAGTGTTTATCTGTACCAGGAAAAGCGCTTATCCCCATTAAAGTTGACGCAACAGGGAGATTCAATTTTTCGGCTAAACGTTTAATAGCATCACTTGCACCGGCGCTAATTACTCCGCCACCAATAAACAAAACGGGTTTTTTAGCTGCCAATAATGTCGTTAATGCTTTTTTAATTTGTCCTTTATGTCCTTGAATAGTTGGATTATATGAACGCATTGAGACAGATTTAGGATAATGGTAATTATATTTATTTGCAGGATTAACAATATCTTTTGGCAGATCAATCACAACCGGGCCAGGTCTACCTGTTGACGCAATATAGAAAGCTTTCTTAATAATTTCAGGAATGTCTTTACTGTCTTTTATTAGAAAACTATGTTTGACTATCGGGCGTGATATACCGACCATGTCGCACTCTTGGAAGGCATCATTGCCAATCAAGTTACTTGCTACCTGCCCCGAAATAACAACCAATGGCACAGAATCCATGTAGGCAGTCGCAATACCAGTAATTGTATTGGTCGCTCCGGGCCCTGATGTTACGAGTACAACACCAACATCACCTGTAGCCCTAGCATAACCATCAGCCATATGTACAGCAGCTTGTTCATGACGAACTAATATATGCTCTATACCACCTAAAGTATGAATTGCATCGTAGATATCAAGAACACTACCACCGGGATAACCAAATATCTGTTTTACTCCTTGATCAATCAAAGATTGAATGACCATTTCTGCGCCTGACAGTTTTGCCATCGTTGTTGCCTCCAATATTACAAATTAGTCATTTATTTTGCATTAACTACTACATTAAATCAATAAACTGTATAAGGTTATTAATTTTCTTTATACGATAACAGCGTAAACAAATGCTAATAAAAGTCAATATAAAACATATTGTTAAAAAATTTAACGCAAAATATAATTTTTGTGTTTTATTGTTATTTTTATGTTTTTTCTATACACTTTGGAAAAGTCTATTTAAGTCTTATCTAAACCCGACATATTATTCCTAAAAGGTATTATCATGAGCAATTATTCTTTGGAACCTATCTCGCTTACTGATTGGCAATTAGTAAAAGTGACAGGAGAAGACAATCTTAAATATTTACAAGGTCAAGTGACTATTGATATGAAAAATCTTTCCGAGCACTCAGCATTGTTTGCTGCTCATTGTGATGCTAAAGGGAGAATGTGGAGTAATCTATTATTATTTATGCGCGGTGCTGAGATATATTATTTATTGCGTAAAAGTGTTGCAGAAAAGCAAATTACCGAACTAAAAAAATATGCTATTTTTTCCAAAGTGACGATTGAAAAGGAACAAGATTTAAATATGTATGGGATTATGGCTGATGCATTACCAGCGCAAATACTATCAAAATTCAATGATGATAATTGTGTTAATGATAATGACACTACTTATATTAAATTAATGTTACCTCAACCCCGAATCATTGTCATTACACCACAGTCTATTGAAAGTCATTTACAACCAAGCAATAAATGGTTACAACTTGATTTAGAAGCAGGCTATGCCATTATTGATAGTGAAAATACAGAAAGTTTATTACCGCAAGCGTGTAATTTACAACTCTATAATGCCATTAGTTTTGATAAAGGTTGTTATTGCGGACAAGAAATGGTTGCTAGAGCGCAATTTCGTGGCACAAATAAACGTGGACTTTATCTATTATCTGGCAAAAGTGATGTACTACCTATCATTGGTGATACGATAGAATATCAAATAGAAGGAAATTGGCGAGAAGGGGGGAAAGTGTTAGCAGCACTAAAACTTAATCAAAATCATGATGTGTATGTACAAGTAGTACTACCTAATGGTATAGATATCAATACTGACTTTAGAATTAAAGGACAATCAACAAGCAAGCTAAATTTTCATTGATTAATTAGTTGGTATCAATCATTCCAATTAAAAACGATATCGATTTTTCAATTTATATTCATTAAAATTAAACAATTTGAATTGATAAGAATAGCTAGAATATAGATAAAAATATTCTAGCTATCAATGAAATCTTTAATTATCCCTTACCTAACTCTTGATAAACAATTTGCACAAAATAGTTTACACCCGTTGTTAATAGCTCATCATTAAAATTATAAGCAGGATTATGCAAATTTGCTCCTTGCCCTGCACCTAACCAAACATAAGCACCAGGAACCTTTTGTAACATAAAGGCAAAATCTTCAGATCCCATTGAAGGAGGAGGATCAATCGTTACATTATCATCGCCCACCACTTTTCTTGCAGCGCTAATGGCTATATCCGCCTGCTTAGCATAGTTTATGGTAGCAGGATAGCGGCGCTGATAATTGACTTCCGCTTTGGCGTCAAAAGTTGATGCGATGCCCTGTGCTATCTGTTTGATTCTTGATTCAGCCATGTCCTGAACATCGGAACTAAATGCTCTAACCGTTCCTCGAATTACAGCTTGTTGAGGTAATACATTCCAAGTATCACCACTATGAATTTGTGTTACGCTGACAACTAAGGAGCTAAGAGGATCGGCATTACGGCTCACAATACTTTGTAATCCATTGACGATTTGTGTTGCAGTTAAAATTGTATCTTTACCCAGATGCGGTGCCGCTGCATGTGAGCCAACACCTGTCACATTAATTTCAAAGATATCATAAGATGCCATTATTGCACCGTGATTAATATAGAAATGATTTAATGCCATATTGGGCTGATTGTGAATTCCATATACTGCTTCAATAGGCAATTTATCAAATAGCCCATTTTCCGCCATTACACGGCCACCCCCTTCGTTTTCTTCGGCTGGTTGGAAGATGACAACTACCGTTCCACTAAAATCACGATGCTGGCTCAAATATTTAGCCGTTCCCAATAACGTTGCTGTATGACCATCATGACCACAAGCGTGCATTTTTCCGTGTATTGTTGAACAATAATCAATATTATTCTCTTCGGTAATATCCAAGGCATCAATGTCAGCTCGTAAAGCAATCATCCGCCCTTCTTTATTACCTTTTATGATGCCAACAACCCCTGTGGGTGCAAAGTCAGTGTATAATTCTGATATACCAAATGATTTCAACTTTTCAATGATAAATTGAGTGGTATTAGTTTCTTCAAATGCAGTTTCGGGATGAGAGTGAATATAGTGACGCCATGAGATCATCTCATTTTTTAGTTGTGTAATTGAGTCCATTAATTATTCCTTTCTGACTAATTGATTTACCAGTTATACCTCGAATTAATAGCCACTATAATACGATATCATTCTTAATAAAAATAACTAATTTTACTATGATTATTAATTTTAGTTATAAGTTTCACATTTAAAACTAGTTAAACGCCTCTATTTTCAATCAAACATTAAAACGGCTTTGAAAACAGTATATAACTGAAAAAACTCACACATGGTAATACAAAATCAAATAACCCGACATTAACAAAAACGGACCAAATGGAATTACGGTTATTGATTGCTCACTTAATCCATAACGCAAAATAAGATAATAAACGATAGCTAAAAATGATGAAAAAACTAACAACAAGGGAAGACTTTCATAAGATATCCATGCGCCTAAAGCAGCCAATAACTTAACATCACCCTGCCCTAGTCCCTGTTTTTTGGTCAGCAAATAAAATAATTCTTTAGGGACAATTAATAAAAAATAACCCCAAATAATGCCAGTGATCGCTTTATTTAACGTAATGCCAAACAGATTAAAATAGCCAGCTAAAATCCCTAACCATAGTAGGGGTTGAGTAAATAGATCTGGCAATAAATAATATTTTAGATCTATCATTGCCAATAAGAGAAAATAACACGCTAATATCATTAATAAAACCGTATTTAAAGTCCAGCCTTTTGTCAAAAATAGAATAGCAAAAATAACCGCAAATAAAATCTCAAATACGATATAGCGATAATGAATTTTCCCTTTGCACGCCCAGCATTGTCCCTTCAGTAATAGCCATGAAAAAACAGGAAACAGTTGCCAAAATCTAAGTTGTTTGTGACAATGTGGACAACGAGAGCGATGAAAAGAAATAGCAATTAAATATTCATACCCTGAATAGATAGGCTTAAAACGACAGTAAGCCACATGAATGAAGCTTCCCAAACACATTCCCAATCCAATAATTAACCAAATCATCAATGAATAACATCCCCCAATTGGAAAATCGGTAAATACATGGCAATAATTAAGCCACCAATAATCAAACCTAGAATTAACATTAATAGCGGTTCAAACCGCTGTATCATATTATCAGTCAGCGTTTGATGTTGTTCCTGATAATATTCTGCTAGTTGTTTTAGCATCAAATCTAATGTACCTGACTCTTCACCAACCAAGATCAATTGACTGCACAATGGAGGCAATAAACTTTGCTGCTCGATAACAGCACTGAATGAATAGCCTTGTTCAATTCCGGCGATAATTTGATAAATAACATGACGATAATGGTAATTTTGCATAATTGTTGCAACCGCATTCAACCCACTCAATATAGGAATACCTGCTATTTGAGTTATAGAAAGAGTCTGAAATATTTGGGTTAAATGCAAAGTATGAATTAACGAATTCAAGAATGGTAATTTCAATATTAATTTATCCATTTTTGGGGCGTAAGATTTTTTTAAGTGATAATGATAAATAAGCCAAAACAAACCAATCATGCCGACCCATTTCCCATAGTTATTCTGAATATAGTAAGACAAATCAATAATTAATAATGTAAAAAAGGGAAGTTCAGCTTCAAAACTTTGATAAATATCTACAAATTTAGGTAATACTATCAATAACATAATTAGTGTTACAACAACTGACATAAACAAAAGGAATAATGGATAACGCAATGCTTTTTTTAGTCGTTTTTGTAAATTAATTGATGCCTCTATTTGAAAAGCCAATTGCTCAAAACTCAAATCAAGTTGTCCTGTTAATTCCCCTGTTGCAATAATTTCAGCATAAAGTGGTGGAAAGACAGATTGATGTTGAGTTAGTACTGTTGATAGTCGTTCTCCTTTAGCTAGTTGCCCTACAATTTCCGTCAATAAACATTGCCAATGCTGTTTAGGGTGTTCATGCGCAAGTAAATGCAAAATTTCAAGCAAAGGTAATCCAGCTTTTAGCATGGTAGCCAGTTGTTTTGTCAAGATAAATAATTCAATACGCTTAAAACTACTTGAAAATACATAGTGACCTGCCTTGAATTTTATGGCGATATCACCTTGCAATAATAATTGCCGTCGCGCTTCGTTTTGTGAAGCCGCTATAATTTTATGTTCTATAAAATTGATGTCGTACCAATAATAGAGCCTTTTCATGTTTCACCTAATACTCTATTTATTTCTGCTAAGGTCGTTATCCCTTGCTGTATTAATTGTTCAGCTGATTGCCTTAAAGAAATTTGATTTGAAGGTGTTATAACCTGTTGATTTAAAATTTGGTGTTGAATTTCAGGGGTGATAGTTAAAAATTCATATAACCCTATTCGTCCTGAGTAACCACCTACACAGTTCTCACATCCGATTGCGACATAATGTGGAATCGGCTTTTGTCCTAGCCTAATCAGCTCGCTCGCCACCACTTTACAATGACAACATAACTTACGTACTAATCGTTGAGCGATGATTAATTTAACACTAGCAGAGATGAGATATCGTTCTATTCCCATTTGATTCAAACGTGTTATTGCTTCTATACTTGAATTAGTATGTAAGGTAGACAGGACTAAATGTCCGGTTTGTGCAGCTTGAATGGCTATTTCTGCTGTTTCATGATCACGAATTTCACCAATCATCATCACGTCAGGATCTTGCCTTAACAAAGCACGTAAAATGGTTGCAAAACTTAACCCAATTTTCATATTTACAGATGTTTGATTAATGCCTTCAACCGGTATTTCAATCGGATCTTCCACGCTACAGATATTACAATGAGGCAAGTTTAATGTTTTCAGTCCACTATAAAGCGTTACCGTTTTACCGCTGCCTGTCGGTCCTGTAACTAATATTAGTCCTTGTGGGTAATTTAATATTTGTTGAAATTGAGCAAGATCCCTATCCGTTAATCCTAAATCGTGAATCGACAACGGTGAATCATGATTATCGAGTACGCGTAACACCACTTTTTCACCATTCATAACCGGTAAGGTTGAAATCCGCATAGCATAACGATCTATTACTAATTGCCCATCCTGGGGTAATCGCTGTTCTGCAATATTCAACTTTGCCATTATTTTCAATCTGGCAACGATTTGCTTTGCCAGTGTTAAAGGAGGAGCCAGTATGGTATGCAATACACCGTCAATCCGCATACGAATGCGATAACTTTGTTGATAAGGTTCAAAATGAATATCCGAAGCACGTTTTTTTAAAGCTTTAAGCAATAATTTATCAATACTGTCGACTAGTTGATCTTCTTGCATGACTAAAACCATTTTATTGTTGCATTAATTTAAAATTTAAAGATATCTTCACATACACTATTTAAGCTTACATCAACAGGATTAGTTACACAGGTACGTGACCAATCAACACTACCATGGGTTATATTCAGCGTCGGTGTCATCGTTACTGTTAAGCCAGATAAGGCATTTTGTCCAACTAATTCAATCATCCCATTTGTGACTGTCACTGAGGTGACATAATTGGTTGATTTAGTCATTGGAATACCATTATTTGCATTATTACAATTTGCTAATCCACCTTGCTCAATTACACATATTTCTACCGCTGTTTTGTAAGCGGTCATGGCTTGTAGCATATCGGTCATGGCTGCTTTTTTTACATAACCTTGATAAGCAGGCAAACCAATTGCCGTTAAAATAGCAATTACTATAATTGCTATCATGAGTTCAAATAAGGAAAATCCCGATTGTTTGTTCATATTCATTCTCTGTTATTAAATTGCTAACGAAACACAAGCAACTTTATAGCGTTTAAAAAAAATGAAATAATAACGGTATGCCAAGTATGGAAAAAGGATAACAATAATTGTTTTTCTGATTTCATCATTATTTAAATTATTGGAAGTCAAATCACAAATCAGTCATTTGATAACAAAGTTTTATAAGATAAGGAGTCGATATGTCCTTAAAGATAGTTAATGGTTGGTTACAAGGTGTAAAACAGGTCATTTCACCATTTTATAATGATCGACCAAGTGATAAACCAATTTCATTATTAGTGATTCATAATATAAGCCTTCCGCCCAATCAATTTGGTGGCCCTTATGTAGAACAGCTGTTCACAGGTCAGCTTGATCCAAATGAACACCCTTATTTTGCCGATATCTATCAAATGCAGGTATCAAGTCACCTATTTATTCGTCGTGACGGTGAGATAATTCAATTTGTAGCTTTTGATAAACGAGCATGGCATGCAGGTATATCAGCATTTGAAGGACAAGAAAATTGTAATGATTTTTCAATAGGAATCGAATTGGAAGGATGTGATAGTGAAAAATTTACCGAAGTGCAATATCAACAACTGGCAAAAGTCACCCTTCTACTACAACAAACTTATCCACTTAACAATATCACCGGACACAGTGACATTGCACCAGAACGTAAAACAGATCCTGGGCCTTATTTTGATTGGCAATATTATAGGCATTTGCTTGCTAATAAAATGCAAGCTAACTTAATTAAAGATCAATTAGAACGAATTGAGCAAGCGTTAAAAAAAATAGATTTATGGCAAGCCTTGCCACCCAGTCAGGATGCTTTTTTAAGTCAACAACCTTTTGCTCTTGATACCATGAAGTCATACGAATGGCTACAATGGATTTTTATACCCCGAATTCGAGCTATAATTGATGCCAATTCGGTTATTCCCCCCTTTGCGTTACACCCCTATTTTGAAGAAGCGTTAAAAGAGTCAGAGAAAAATATTGACCATTTGTTAGATCTGATAAAACAACTTGATGAATTGACCCAATCCAAATAGTTAATGGTGGCTTAAACATATGAAAAAGTGATATTGAATAGATTTGAGAAGTTAATTACCGCGTTCTGCCCGCGGTAATTTAATAAAAAATACAATTTTTATTTTTTTAACTTATTTCGATACTCATTGACCGCTTTTAAATGGCTATTATAATTCGTCGTAAACGTATGTCCGCCCTTACCATTAGCGACAAAAAACAGATATTTGGTATCAGCAGGGTGTGCCGCAGCTTCTAACGACGCTAAACTTGGCATTGAAATAGGCGTAGGTGGTAAACCATTAATGACATAGGTATTATAAGGATTAGTCTTATCGGTCATATCAATACGTCTAATTTTACCCGTATATTTATCACCTAAACCATAAATAATTGTAGGATCGGTTTGCAGCTTCATTTTTGCTTTTAATCGATTAACAAAAACAGATGCGACATTCGCACGTTCAGAACTGAGACTAGTCTCTTTTTCAATAATTGAGGCAATAATAAGTAATTCATACGGCGTGCTATATGGCAGCCCACTATCACGATTTTCCCACACTCTTTGCAGGTTATTTTTCATAGTGAGATGAGCACGTTTTAAAATATTAATATCTAAGGTATCGACCGTATAAAGATAAGTATTTGGCGAAAGCCACCCTTCAAGAGGCCCCTCAATACCTAAAATTTTTGCAATATCATCGCTTGATTTATCAACCAAAGTTTGTTGAATGTAAGGGGTATTTTTCATGGTATTTAACCAATCATTGGCTCGCTTCCCTTCTACAAATCTTAGCGTAAAACTGCTTTCTTTCCCTGACACTAATAATTTTAGAAACTCATCAACAGTCATATGGGGTTCTAACTTATATCCCCCTGCTTTAATAGAACTTAATTCAGGATTTAATTTATACAAATAAGGAAGTAGATAAGCCCTATCCATTAAATTTGCTTGATCTATTTGTTCAACTAACTGATGTATTGACGTTCCTTTTTTGATAATAAACACTTTATTATCATCGTTAACATGAATATGCTGTTTAGAAAACTGTTGTAAAAAATAGTAACCCAACGCAAGCGAAGCGGTAACAACTAAAATTATTGCCAAAAACGTGTATAAAAATATTTTTTTAATCATAACTTATTTATCTATATAGTGAACCTTAGCTCGTGTAGTTAAGCGCGTTAATAACTCATATGCACTAATACCTGTATGTTTAGCAATTTCTTCTACCGGCAACTCCTTCCCCCAAAAAATGACTTCGTCGCCTGGTTTATCCGAACTATTCAGTCCCAGATCAACAATAATCATGTCCATTGAAACACGCCCCACAATAGGAACACGTCTACCATTAATTAATACAGGCGTATTTTCGGGTATACCGCGAGGATATCCATCACCATATCCCATTGCAACAACACCTAATTTTGTCTCTTTATGACTTGTCCAAATTTGCCCGTAGCCCACAGATTCACCCTTTTTATGCTTTCTTACTGCAATTAGCTCTGACTTAAACGTCATAGCTGGGTGTAATTCGGCAATGGGATTCTCAAAAGGAGAAACTCCATATAAAGCAATACCTAATCGAATCACATCACGATGTGAATTTGGCCAAGCAAGAATACCGCCAGAAGCAGCAATAGATTGCTTATCAAGCAATGATTTATTAGAAATTGATTCAACAAAGTCGTCCAATAGCAAACATTGATTTGACGTTTGATCGGAAGAAAAATCATCAGCAGAACTAAAATGACTGATAATATTCAATGGTTTACGCACAACGCAACAACTTGCTAATCGATTAAATTCACCTTGAGCCTCATCAAACCGAAACCCTAAACGATGCATACCTGTGTCAATTTTGAACCAAGCTGTGATTTGATTTTCAATTTTAATCGCATTTAACGCATCAATTTGCCAACTTGAATGAACCACAGTTTGCAAATTAAAATCAATTAAATCCGTTATTTCATCATGTGGAAAAAAACCTTCCAACAAAACAATGGGGGTAATGATCCCAATTTGCCGTAACAAAAGCGCTTCAGAAAGTCTTGCAACCCCAAAGTAGTCGACCTTATCGGATAATAATTGAGCAATGCCAACAATCCCATGACCATAAGCATTTGCTTTAAGAATAGCCATTAAGGAGCTATTAGGTGAATTACGTCTCACATACTCAATATTATGCAGAATAGCTTGACGATTAACATTAACGACAGCAATAGACATTACTTCCAACCTAACTCAGGTAAAAAAAGATATTTTAATTTCTGTTCTAAATAATAACAAATAAAATATGAAAGGTTAATCAAGTTTTAATACAAAAAAACCACACAATCAATAAGTTAATTAAAAAATTCGGGGGCATAAGTAATTTATCCTTTTAAAAAATCATAGGATAATTCGCTTAAAAACGGTATGATCATTAAAGATATTTTTAGAAATCAGCATAATTTTTTAAAGGATATTAGATGATTGATTATAATGCATTCCCTGAACAACGCCAATCTTTTATCCGGCAGCTTTTGACTGAAAAAGGGCGTGTTGTCAGTGCTGATTTAATTAAATTGTTAGGGGTTTCAGAACACACGATTCGTCGAGATTTACAAAAACTAGCCCGTGACGGTGTTTGCAAGCGTGTATATGGTGGAGCAGTTAGCCATTTAAAACAATCAGCCACATTTGAAACTCGTATTAATCAATGTGTAGACGAAAAATCTTCAGTAGCAATAAAATGTGCAAAATTAATCAAAAATAATTCCTGCATTTTTATTGATACTGGTTCCACCTATTTAGCAATGGCAAGTTATATCCCACAAAATTTGACATTAACGATTGTCACCAATTCTCCTCAAATTGCTTCGGTCTTAAGTAGCCGTACCAATGGCGAGCTCATTTTATTAGGTGGCAAAGTTAATCCGTTAACGGGGGGAACAATGGGCGCTGATACCGTTAATCAAATCCGAAATATGGTCTTTGATCAAACCTTTATTGGCGTTTGTGGACTTGACCCGCATGCGGGGTTAAGCGCAGTTTATTATGATGATGCCTGCTTCAAAAAAGAAGTCATTACGCAAAGCAATGAGGTTATAGCCGCAGTGATTGCCGACAAAATGCAACAAGTTGCTCGCTATAAAGTTGCCACTTGTGAAGATATAGATATCATTATCGCTAGTCGAGATAGCAAAATTGAGGGCTTTGAAGATTTTAATCTCAAAATAGAAATCGCTTAATAGATTCAGCTGTCATCAACTGAATCTGAGCATGCCATCATTTGCTTTGCAATTCAATTAGTTGCTTTATCGTATTCAGTACCGCACTATCATCATTGAAACCGGTGATAAATTTAGCGACAGCTTTGGTTTCTTCAAATGCATTACGCATTGCAAAACTATACTCCGCTTGTTCAAGTAATTCTATGTCGTTGTAACCGTCACCAAATGCCATGGTTTCATGATAATTTACCTTAAGTAGCTGTTGTAATTTTTTGATAGTATTCCCTTTATGAACATCATGCTGAGTGATATCAATCCATGAAGCTTCAGACACCACAATATAAGCTTGGTTTTCAAAAGGAGTTAAATGCTGTCGAGTTTGTAAACATTGCCCTTTTTCATCATATACAGTGATTTTAATAAAGTCATCACCAATAAGAGCATGATCATCCACTTCAATTATTGTTGCATATGAACCTCGGACTTTAGCTTTTAATCGTTCAGGTAAATGGGCTTTGATAACAGCTCCTTGAGCAGTACAAGCAATGATAACGTGCGCTTTACTAACTTGTTCCAAGGTTTTTATCATACGCTGCCCTAGTTCATTAGGGATGAATGAGCGATAAATAAATTCACCTTTATGTTTTATGGTCGTTGCGCTATCACCGACTATCCAGATTTTGTCGCTGTAATCACCAAATAGCTCTTCAACCCGTTCACATTGTTTACCGGTACAAGCGACAAAATGAATTTGTTGCTCAGCCATAAGCGCATACACTTGAGAAAATAGCTGACGGTCATAATCACCTTGGCTATTTATAAATGTCCCATCTAGATCACTTATGATCAATTTAATCATTTTAATATCCTTTCTCATTGCAATTTCATTTAATCAATCAAGATATGATTGATTATGATGCTTTATGATCGATTTGGCAATATTGTAATCGTTCAGGATGAGATCATGATCACAAAAAATGAAGTCATTTAAATTCTATTGATGTTTTTCTATTAGGAAATACTCAATATTATTAATATGTTAAAGTTATTATTAATGCAAATGAGTTAAAACGAGAATGGATCGATTGATTATTGAGAGATCTAAAATTGACGATGACTTATCTACCGCAATATACACTGTTAAAGTGACGGATCGGTATAATAAAAAAAACCGACCATTAAGGTCGGTTTATTTGTTGATTACTGTTTAGCTTCGATATTATCACCCACTAAATCCAAATGAATGGTTTTACCTGGTACTAATTTACCGGACAATATTTGTTGTGCTAATGGGTTTTCAATTTCTTGTTGAATAGCGCGTTTTAACGGTCTTGCACCATAAATTGGATCGAAACCAACTTTAGCAAGATGTTCTAACGCTGCATCAGAAATATCCATTTCATAACCTCGCTCATCTAAGCGTTTTTCAACATGTGCCAATTGAATTCTAGCAATCGCTTTGATGTTTTCTTGACCCAGTGGATGGAAGACCACCGTTTCATCAATACGGTTGATAAATTCAGGTCTAAAATGTTTAGTTACCACGGTCATAACTAATGCTTTCATTTCGTCATAACTAAGCTCAACTTGTCCTTGAATTAAATCAGAACCCAAGTTAGATGTCATGATAATAACCGTATTGCGGAAATCCACTGTACGACCTTGTCCGTCAGTTAAGCGACCATCATCTAAGACTTGTAATAAAATATTAAAGACATCCGGATGCGCTTTTTCCACTTCATCCAGTAAAATTACTGAATAAGGTCGACGTCGTACGGCTTCGGTTAAATATCCGCCCTCTTCATAACCAACATAACCAGGAGGCGCACCAATTAAGCGAGCAACGGAATGTTTTTCCATGAATTCAGACATATCAATCCGTACCATTGCATCTTCACTATCAAACATAAAGTTTGCCAATGCTTTACAAAGCTCGGTTTTACCCACACCTGTTGGGCCTAAGAATAAGAAAGACCCTATCGGTTTATTCGGATCAGAAAGACCAGCACGGCTACGACGAATAGCATTTGCAACAGCGACAACAGCTTCATCTTGCCCAATAACACGTTTATGTAAAGCGTCTTCCATGTGTAATAATTTATCTTTTTCGCTTTCAAGCATTCTCGAAACAGGAATACCCGTCGCTTTCGATAAAACTTCGGCAATCTCGTTATCGGTCACTTTATTACGCAATAATTTCATGGTTTTACCTTCTAATTGCGTAGCTGTTGCGAGTTTCTTTTCAAGTTCCGGAATTTTGCCATATTGCAATTCCGACATCTTGTTTAAATCCCCAGCTCGACGAGCTTGTTCTATCTCAGTGCGAGCTTTTTCCAACTCTGCTTTGATATTCTGAGTACCCGAAAGTGCAGCTTTCTCTGATTTCCACTCTTCTTCAAGTGACGCATAATCCTTTTCTTTTTCAGCAAGTTCATTATTTAACATCTCAAGTCGTTTTTTACTGGCATCATCCGACTCTTTTTTAAGCGCTTGTTGCTCAAGTTTAAGTTGAATGATACGTCTTTCAAGACGATCTAATGATTCTGGCTTAGAATCCATTTGCATACGAATACTCGATGCAGCTTCGTCAATCAAGTCAATAGCTTTATCTGGCAACATACGATCTGAAATATAACGATGCGATAAGGTTGCCGCAGCCACAATGGCTGGATCGGTAATTTGAACATGATGATGCAATTCATAACGCTCTTTCAAACCACGCAAAATGGCAATGGTGTCTTCAACAGTCGGTTCAGCCACATAAACTTTTTGAAAACGACGTTCCAATGCAGGATCTTTTTCAATATATTGACGATATTCGTCAAGTGTTGTTGCCCCAACGCAGTGTAATTCACCACGAGCTAATGCTGGTTTTAACATGTTTCCGGCATCCATAGCACCATCGCCTTTACCTGCACCGACCATAGTGTGAATTTCGTCGATAAACAGAATAATACGACCTTCTTCTTTAGCGATGTCTTTAAGGACAGCTTTCAAACGCTCTTCGAACTCACCACGATATTTAGCACCAGCAATTAAGGCTCCCATATCCAAGGATAAGACACGTTTATTACGTAATCCCTCGGGGACTTCACGATTCACAATACGTTGTGCTAAACCTTCAACAATCGCAGTTTTACCCACACCCGGTTCACCAATTAACACAGGATTATTTTTGGTACGACGTTGTAACACTTGTATCGTACGGCGAATCTCTTCATCACGCCCAATAACTGGATCGAGTTTACCTTGTTCTGCACGCTGTGTTAAATCAATAGTGTATTTTTTCAACGCACCACGTTGATCTTCTGCATTTGGATCATTCACGTTGTCGCTTCCTCTTAATTGATTGACTGCTTGAAGAAATTTATCTTTAGTGACACCCGATTTTTTTAGGATATCGCCAAGGCTCCCTTTTTCATCTAATGCAGCTAATATAAATAGCTCTGAAGAGATATAACTATCTCCATTTTTTTGAGATAATTTATCGCATAAATTTAAAACTTTAATTAAATCTTGAGAAGGAATTACTTCGCCACCGACACCCTGCACTTGAGGTAATCGGTCAATGGATTGATTTAATTCTTGTTGTAAAATGGCATTATTTGCTCCAGCAGCAGCCAATAATGGTTTAACACTACTACCTTCTTGATTAAGCATTGCTGAGAGTACATGGATAGGCTCTATATACTGATTATCTTTACCTAATGCTAAAGACTGCGCATCAGCTAAAGCTTGTTGAAATTTGTTTGTGAGTTTATCTAACCTCATATTATCTATCTCCTTAGCAATAAATTTGGCATAAATGATTAAACACTTATTCCATTTGCATAATGACTAAATGAGTGTGGAAGGAAAAATTTCAAGAGCTTGTCAAGAATTTTTTTACAGATAATAAAAACTGGCTAACGTGAAACATTTTAGACCTAAAAATGATAAATTTAAATATATTTACAATCGCATCCTAAATAAGATATCCGGTTTCAGATAATAATTGAAAGGTGACAAATAACTTGATATCTATTATATTAACCGCTTTCTTCTGTTAGGTTAACTAACCGTGGTTCGTGATCCATCCCACGAAAAAAAACTAGGAATGTAAAATGTTCAAAATTGCCAAAGAGTTCCAATTTGATGCTTGTCACATGTTAGACGGGCATAACAAGAAATGTCATAACCTGCATGGTCATACTTACCGTTTAGTTGTCGAAATTAGTGGTGAACTCATTAGTAAGGGTTCCAGCGAAGATATGGTAATGGATTACGCTGATCTCAAATCCATTGTAAAAAAACATATTATTGATCCGCTCGATCATGCTTATCTTTACCACCAAAATAATGTTAATGAATGCCGTATTGCTACCTTATTGCAAGAAATGGATCGAAAAACATTTGCTTTTCCGTGTCGCACAACCGCTGAAGGAATGAGTCAATACATTTTTGATTGTTTATCGAACTATTTACCCATATCCAAGATTAAACTGTGGGAAACCCCAAGCTCATACTGCGAGTATCAACGGGGTTAACTATGCTTGAGTTTCGTATTGTTGAAATCTTCGAATCACTGCAAGGCGAAGGTTATAATACCGGTATGCCCGCCATTTTTATTCGCTTGGCAGGTTGTAATCTAAATTGTTGTTGGTGTGATACCAATTTTCGCCAATATACCCGTTTCACATTAGATCAACTTCTCGACAAAGTGAAACAGTATAAAAGCAAAAATATCATTATTACGGGTGGCGAGCCAACCTTAGTTAAAGATCTATCTAAATTACTCTTACCCCTTAAACAAGCGGGTTATTTTATTGCTATTGAAAGTAATGGTTTAGGCAAAGTCGACGCTTTAATTGACTATATTGCTCTCAGTCCTAAGTTTTGCTATCAATCACGTTATCAAAAAATAGTTCAGTCAATTGCTAATGAAGTGAGAATCGTTGCTGAAAATCATCCTGACTTCATTTCGTTTTGCCAATATATAGAACAAAATATTCAAGCTAAACGCTATTACTTATCGCCTTGTGAAAGAAATGGCGAGTTTAACATGCATGACACAATCATATTACTTGGACAAATTAATCAAAATCGTATGGAAAATAAATGGTTACTGAATATTCAAACGCATAAATTTGCTAATATTGAATAATTAATCACGAAAAAGCACATCTGTTTACCGTTAACGGCTCATAATTTTGCCCTGAACGATTGTGATGGTTATATAACTTAATAATTTAATAAAGTTTTTGTTACGAAAATAAGAATAACATGTTTGAACTTTGCATACTATTAGCCAAGATTAACTTGCTCAAAACATGAAAGATAAATTTTTAATGAAAATTAACTTAACTTCACTAAGTTAAACACGTAAGAATGATTATTTAGCTGGCAGAAGAGAAGTTTTATATTTTAAGTCACCAAAATAGAATAACTGAGGAACGTCATGATTGGTTTCTTTATTTGCCAGCTAATCTGAGAATGTTTGCACCATTTTTTTAAATATCACTCAAACCAAATCATTGATGCCATTCTTCCTGTTCGGTTTTCTCGTCGATAAGAAAAGAATTTATCTTGTTCTGTATAAGTACAATAATCACCACCAAATATTTTATTTACACCTATTGAATTCAAACGTTGTTTGGCAATTAAGTAGAGATCGGCCAAATATTTTTGCTCTGGTATATTGATTAATTTAAATGCACTTTTTGCTTCTGGATCGATGGCCTCAAATTGTTTTTTTATTTCTTCCCCTACTTCATATTTTTTGGCACTTATGGCTGGTCCCATCCAAACCATAATTTCGGATGGTTTACAGGAGAATTTTTTAACGGTTTCTTCTAAAATTCCATTGCACAATCCTCGCCAACCCGCATGCGCTGCCGCGACCTCATCGCCTTTCGAAGAGCAAAATAATAAAGGCATGCAATCGGCAGTTAACACAACACATACTTGCTTTGCTTGATGAGTATAAGCCGCATCAGCTTCAAATATTTGTTTATTATTAACGATTCCAGTGGGGGGTTGTAATTTTATTTGTGAAATATCAAGGGCGACAGTACTATGAGTTTGATTAAGCCAATAAGGTTCGCTGAGTATCTGTTCAGCGGTAATTAAGCGTTTTCGGTTTTCTGCAACATCATTTATATTATCACCTGTACGCCCTCCCATATTTAAACTTTCAAATGGCGGCATACTGACACCGCCCATTCGTGTTGTGGTCAACGCTCGAACATTTTTCGGCGCAAACCAGTAAGGATAAATCGATTTAATCATTTTTCTTTCACCAATCCAGCTCATGTTTATATAATTCTGTATCTTCTTGTAATGCTTCAACTAGTCTTTGCATATCTTCTGGTATAGGCGCATGCCATTCCATTTGCTCACCCGTTATTGGATGATATAACCTTAACATGGTTGCATGTAATGCTTGCCTATCAAATTCTCGTAATGTGTTAATAAGTGTTTCGCTTGCCCCTTTTGGTGGTCTTGGACGTCCGCCATAAAGAGGATCACCGACCAAAGGATGAGCAATATGTGCTAAATGTACTCGAATTTGGTGTGTTCGTCCAGTTTCTAATCGTAAACGCAATCTTGTATGCAATCGATATTTTTCTAAAACACGATAATGTGTTACAGCAGGTTTTCCTGTCGGAAACACAGCCATATGAGTTCGTTTGGTAGGGTGTCGGGTAATCGGCTGATCTATCGTTCCTCCCGCCGTAATAATACCCATAGCTACCGCTTCATACTCACGGGTTATTTCTCTTAATTGTAGCGATTCGACTAAATGCGTTTGGGCAACGATAGTTTTAGCAACGACCATCAAACCGGTCGTGTCTTTATCCAACCGATGAACAATACCTGCACGTGGAACGCGAGCAATTTCAGGACAGTAATGTAATAACGCATTTAATACTGTGCCATTTGGATTACCTGCACCAGGGTGAACAACTAAATCACGTGGTTTATTTATCACTAAAATATCATCATCTTCATAAACAATATTTAATTTAATATCTTCTGGTTGATGATAAGTCTCTTCTTCAATCTCAGCATGAATAATAATTTTTTCACCACCCAATACTTTCTCTTTGGGTTTATTAACTATCACATCGTTTACTAATACTTTATTATTGATAATCCAGTCTTTAATTCTTGAGCGAGAATAATCGGGGAAAAGTTCTGATAATGCTTGGTCTAAACGCATCCCAAGTTGAGTTGACTCAATTTGATTTGATAATTTTAATTCTTGCATATGTAATTTATCTATTTTAAGCTGATATGTTTTAGAGTATTATATACTAATCATAACGGTTATTGTTTATTTTTTGGATTGGAAACTGAATGAAATTACGCTTACACTCGTTATTGGCTATCGCATTAAGTGGTGTGCTTATTGGTTGTACATCAACAAAGCCTGATGTTGAAAATGTATCAGAGGTTGAACTCCATAGTAAAGCACAAGATGCACTTAATAGTGGTAATTTAAAATCAAGTATTACTGTTTTAGAAGCATTGGATAAAAGTTACCCTTTTGGTCCCTATTCTCAACAAGTTCAACTTGATTTAATTTATGCATATTACAAAACTGCAGATTTACCACTAGCTGTAGCCTTAATAGACCGTTTTTTAAAATTGAATCCGACTCATCCAAATGTTGATTGGGTGATATATATGCGTGGCCTATCTAATATGGCTCAAGATGACAATATGATTCAAGGTTGGTTCAATGTTGATCGTTCAGATCGCGATTCCCAATATGCGATCACGGCTTTTAAAGATTTTTCCTACCTCGTTTCCAGTTTTCCATCAAGTTATTATGCCGCTGATGCACAAAAACGCTTAGTTTTTTTAAAAAATAGAATAGCACGTTATCAGTTAAAAGTGGCTGAATTTTACACCAAACGTGGGGCGTATGTCGCTGTCATTAATCGTGTGACACAAATGCTATCCCTATTTCCCGATACAGATTCAACAAAATCTGCTCTATTGTTAATGCGCAATGCTTATCAAGAATTAGGGTTAACGGCAGAAGTCGAAAATGTTGATAAACTCATTCAAGCTAATCTTGAAAATATGCCCAAAGAGCAACAAAAGTCATTCTTTTCACGGTTTACTAGCGTCTTTAATGGCGGCTAATTAAATTAATCACTTCATATCCAAATTTGTATAAAATCGAGTATGGCTATTTAATTGTTTAAATAGCCATATTAGTATTTTATCATCAAGAAACATTGCCTCGTTACCTTCTGACATATAAATAACGGTATACTCCATGATCATCATTTATATTTGTTAATGCTTTTGTTAGTTCTTGGGTAAGTTTAGTTGATAAAGTTGTATCCGATGAGGATAATGTAAAATCTGGCTTTATAATTTGTTCTTCGACATATTGTATAAATTGAAGAAATTGATCAATATCTTTTTTGGATAAATATATACTTTTTGCCATCATCATATTAATAAGCTTATTGTTAAACTCCAAAATAATCGTTTGATATAGCACTACGGTACTTTTATACATTATTACTGTTTTTAATGCTGACCATTGAAACGTTTGATTCAATGTTTTATGGTCATCAATACTAATCGAATATGAATTGACATTAATCGTCATTTTTTTACGAAACAAGCGAGCAATACATATAGCAAATAGAAAGATAGAAAATAATTCCGGAACAAGCAGTCCAACAATAAAAATGACCTCAAAGTACCGGTTGGGAATCATCGGCATGATCGCATCAGAGAAAAATAAATACATGAGACAACCAAGGACTAAAACACCAAAGCAACAAATGAGTATCATTAAATTTTTAAATGAGCGCTGAGTAAAACAACGAAATTCAAATGTACGATTTTCCATAAGTTATTCCTTATATTTTTTTAGAAATATATCTTAAGTTTTTTTTAAATACTTTGAGAAGAAAAGATTTATTTCTTTTTATTTATATTGTTAACTTTATTGTGTTTAATTCATATAAATATTGGTATCAAATCATTCTTCTTGTTTCTTACATCGTTTATAAAACGTGCCAATAGAGTTACCAAATTATTTTTTATTAGCAATAATAGATAGGACATATATTCATCACATAAGAACAATATTGCCTAGATGAGATTGAAGCCCCAAAAGTCGATGAACTTATTTAAACCAATTTCGAAAATATACCGGTTGAAGAGAAAAATCATTCTTTCTCGTATCTTAAGTGTGTTTAATGATAGCTATTATATTGACCAATTAAAAGACAGTTAACGTTTATCAAAACAGTTGATGGCTATTTAACCATTCAATAGCCATTGTTTTATCACTAATTTACAAACAACATATGCGCATTAGCTACTTTCTGATATAAAGGTAACGATATTCTAAATCATGTGAAACATCCACTAGAAATTCAGCTGTTTTAGATGATAAAGTTTTATCCACCGAGAATAATGTAAAATCTGGTTTGAGAACTTGTTCATGAAGATATTGTGTAAATTCAAAAAATTGATCGATATCTTTTTTGGATAATAGTGGAATTCTTCCCTTTACTATCTGCATATTAATACGCTCATTGTCAAATTCCAGGATAAGTGTCTGATTAATCCAAACAGCGTTTTCGACTTTAAACATTATTACTTTTTGTAATGCTGACCATTGAAACATTTGATTCAATTTTTTATGGTCATCAATATTAATCGAATATGAATTGACATTAAACGTCATTTTGTTACGGAATAAACTCACAATACTTATAGCAAACAAAACGCCAGAAAGTAAGCTCAACACAAGGATTCCACCAAAAAGAATCTCCATAAAATATTGTTTGGGGATCAAAGGCATGACAGCATCAGAGGTAAATAAAAAAATGAGATAACCTGCGACAAATGAAGCAAAGCTAATAACTGATATAACTAAAACAATAAATGAGCGACGAGTGAAACAACGAAATCCAAATGTACGATTTTCCATAAGCTATTCCTTATATTTTTTAGAAATATATCTTAAGTTTTTTTAAATATATTGAGAAGCAAAGATTTATTTCTTTTATTTTGTTAACTCTATTGATTTTAATTCTTATAAATATTGGTATCAAATCATTCTCCTTGTTTCATATATCGTTTGTAAAACGTGCCAATAACCAATACAATTAGCAAATTATTTTTTATTAGCAATAATAGATAGGACATTAATTCGTCATGCAAGAACAATATCGCCCAGATGAGATTGAAGCCAAAGTTCAACAACATTGGCTAGAGAACAAAACATTTCACGTTACTGAAGATGCATCTAAAGAGAAGTATTACTGCTTGTCAATGCTTCCTTATCCTTCAGGTCGTTTGCATCTTGGTCATGTCCGTAATTATACAATCGGTGATACGATCTCACGTTATCAACGTCTAAATGGTAAAAATGTATTACAACCAATAGGTTGGGATGCTTTCGGTTTACCCGCTGAGGGGGCGGCAGTAAAAAACAATACCGCACCAGCAAAATGGACTTACGAAAATATTGCTTACATGAAAAAGCAATTACAATTATTAGGTTTTGGTTATGATTGGGATCGTGAAGTCACCACTTGCCGACCAGAATACTACAAATGGGAACAATGGTTTTTTACTAAACTTTATGAAAAAGGTTTAGTTTACAAAAAGACTTCAGCAGTTAACTGGTGCCCTAACGATCAAACTGTACTGGCGAACGAACAAGTCGTTGAAGGTTGCTGTTGGCGCTGTAATACCCCCGTCGAGCGTAAAGAGATCCCACAATGGTTTATCAAAATTACTGACTATGCCGAAGAGCTACTCAATGATTTAGATACGCTTGAAGATTGGCCAGAACAAGTTAAAACAATGCAACGAAACTGGATTGGTCGTTCTGAAGGGGTCGAATTTGATTTTGCTGTAGAAAACTACAATGATAAATTGCGTGTTTATACAACCCGCCCTGATACCTTAATGGGCGTAAGTTTTGTCTCAGTTGCCGCTGAGCACCCACTAGCACAATTAGCAGCGAAAAATAATCCGAAAATTGCTGAATTTATTGCAGAATGCAAAAATACCAAAACGGCAGAAGCCGATATGGCAACAATGGAGAAAAAAGGCATCGCTACTGGATTTTATGCTATTCACCCGTTAACGGGTAATAAAGTGCCGGTATGGATTGCCAACTTTGTCTTAATTGAATATGGCACTGGTGCTGTGATGGCAGTACCGGGACATGATGAGCGAGATTATGAGTTTGCATCAAAATATAATCTGCCAATTAAACCAGTTATCTTAAATCAAGATGGGCAAGCTCCTGACCTGTCTGAAAATGCTTATACAGAACATGGTAAGCTATTTAACTCGGGTGAATTTGATGGACTTAATTTTGAGCAAGCATTCAATGCGATCGCCGACAAATTGACTGCATTGGGTATTGGTGAGCGTAAAGTCAATTATCGCTTGCGTGATTGGGGTGTTTCCCGTCAACGTTATTGGGGCGCACCAATTCCAATGGTCACCCTTGAAGATGGAACCACCATTCCGACACCAGAAGACCAATTACCGGTTATTTTACCTGAAGACGTCGAAATGAATGGGATCACAAGTCCAATTAAAGCCGATCCAAATTGGGCAAAAACGACTGTTAATGGTCAAGCGGCATTACGAGAAACCGATACCTTTGATACCTTTATGGAATCATCATGGTATTACGCACGTTATACTTGTCCGCACTATGACAAGGGCATGTTAGATGAAAAAGCAGCGAATTACTGGTTACCTGTCGATCAGTACGTTGGTGGTATTGAACATGCCATTATGCATTTACTTTATTTTAGATTCTTCCATAAATTAATGCGTGATTTTGGCTTAGTCAGCTCTGATGAACCAGCTAAACGATTACTTTGTCAAGGAATGGTACTTGCTGATGCATTTTATTATACCAGTCCAACAAACGAACGCATTTGGGTATCACCGACCGAAGTCACCATTGAACGTGATGAAAAAGGTCGCATTTGTAAAGCAATCGACAGCAAAGGCAATGAACTTGTGCATGCAGGTATGACTAAAATGTCGAAATCGAAAAATAACGGCATCGATCCACAAGAAATGGTTGAAAAATATGGTGCTGACACAGTTCGATTATTTATGATGTTTGCCTCGCCTGCTGATATGACGCTTGAATGGCAAGAATCAGGTGTTGAAGGGGCTAACCGTTTTATTAAACGTGTTTGGCGTTTAGTGTATGAATATGCACAGCAAGGTAAAAGTGTCAAATTAGATGTGACACAATTGAATGCTGAACAAAAAACATTGCGTCGTGAACTTCATAAAACCATTGCCAAAGTCAGTGATGATATTGGACGTCGACAAACATTTAATACGGCAATTGCTGCTGTCATGGAGTTTATGAATCGTCTACAAAAAGCACCTTTAGAAAACGATCAAGATTATGCATTAATGAACGAAGCTTTAAACGCGATTGTTCGTTTACTTTATCCAATGATTCCGCATGTCTGTTTTATTATGTGGCAAGCATTAGGGCATAGTGAATCAATCGATGATGCAACATGGCCGATTGCTGATGAATCAGCGATGATTGAAGATGAAAAACTTATCGTAGTACAAATTAATGGTAAAGTTCGGGGCAAATTCACTGTACCTGCTAATGCTGAGCAAGATTTTGTTGTAGAACAAGCTAAACAAGAACCTAATATACAAAAATATTTGGCAGATGTGACTATTCGTAAAGTCATTTATGTACCAGGTAAATTATTGAATTTGGTTGTTGGTTAATATTGTTAATAACGAAAATTGGTGGTAATACTTATGAAAAAATATATCGTCTTAATCATGCTAATGGCAATATCACTGACAGGGTGTGGATTTCATTTGCAAAATGAAACAGAGATACCTGCACGATTTAAAACCATGTCTTACGTAAGTTATGATCCTTATGGTAAATTATCAAGATATGTTAAAGAACTCTTGCATGATAATCATATCACACTAGTCAATGATGATGCTTCAGGCAAATATCCGACACTGAATATCACCAATGAAAATATTGATCGTAATACTATATCGATTTATCAAGACGGTAAAGCTGCTGAATATCAATTAGTTTTAACCGTCCATGCTCAAGCCGTAATCAATGGTAAGCAAATATATCCAATTAATGTACGGATATTCCGTACATTCTTTGATAATCCATCAACGCCATTATCCAAAACAGCAGAGCAGAATTTAATCGAAGACGAAATGTATAGGCAAGCAGCAAAACAGATTATAGGTAAATTAAAATCTGTAGATGCCAAAAAATAACGTTGTTATGATTAAAATCAATGCTGATCAAATTACTAATCACCTAGGATCACCCTATTATTTATTAGTAGGAAGTGATCCCTATTTGCAATATTATGCACAAACTCAATTGCGTCATACTTTTAAACAGAAAGGATTCGATGAGCAACTGACATATACGATAGACAATCAAACCGATTGGTCAGCAATTTATGACAGTTGTCAGGCATTAAATCTATTTTCGAATAACACGCTTATCTTTCTTGATTTTGGTGATAATGCATTAAACACAGCCTTAATAACAAAGCTTAATACACTAAGTGACGTTTTAACCCCTGAAATTGCGCTAATAATCAGTTTAAACAAAATCACTAAAACCCAGGAAAACGCAACATGGTATAAAGCGTTAAACGATAAACTTGTTGTCGTTAATTGCGTCACGCCCGATACCTTACAATTACCTCATTGGATAAAAAGTCATCTTCAGCACAGACAAATAAGCATCGAACCACAAGCGATTGAACTACTTTGTTATTATTATGAAGGTAATTTACTCGCATTAACACAAATTATTGAACAATTAAAATTACTATATCCAAATCATACCATTAGTTATGATCAAGTTGAAAATAACATTAATGATTCGGCTGTATTTACGCCTTATCATTGGATTGATGCCATGGTTGCCAATAAATCTAAACGTGCAACACATATATTACACCAACTAAAAATGAATGATTTGGAACCACTGATTTTAATGCGAATTTTTCAACGAGAGCTAATTCTACTTATTAATTTAAAAAAATCTTCAGAAAAAAAATCGCTTAAACAAGCGTTTGATGAATATAAAATATGGCAAAACAAAAGAGCTTTATATACCGCCTATTTAACGCGTTGTGATATCAAAAATTTATTTACCACTTTGGCAAAATTGACCGATATTGAGATCGGTTTAAAGCATGATAGCCAATTGCAAATTTGGGACAATTTGACCAGTTTGATGATGCAATTTATGGGATTAAATCAATGCTAACCGCTTTATTTGGTGGCACGTTCGATCCTATTCATTATGGTCATCTACGCACTGCAATTTCATTAGCGCAAGAAGTGGGTTTGACACAGATAGTTTTATTACCCAATAAAATACCACCACATAAAGCGCAACCAGAAGCAACCACACAACAGCGTCTGGCAATGTTAGCATTAGCCATTGAAGATTTACCTTTGTTTACCGTTGACACCTGTGAAATTGTTCCTAGCACTGTAAATCGACCTTCTTATACCATCGATACTTTAAAGCAATGGCGTCATAAAAATGGGAAAACCGCATCACTTGCATTCATTATGGGGCAAGATTCATTACTGAATTTGCCCAGTTGGTATAAATGGCAATCATTACTCGATTATTGCCATTTGATTATTTGTCAGCGACCAAATTATGCCGCAAGAACTGATAATGTTGAATTTCAACAATGGATTGATAAAAATCGTACGACTAATATAAAAAATTTGCATGATTCTGCTCAAGGATGTATCTATTTTTCTGATACGCCTTTAGAAAATATTTCAGCAACGCAAATCAGGCAAAAAATTAAGAATCAACAAAGTTGTGAAGGTCTATTACCACTAAAAGTTTGGCAATATATCCACCAACAAGGTCTTTACCAGACAAAGAAAATTTAGAAATGACTTTACTTCTGGGAGTTTTTTCGGCATTATTTTGCGGCGATACTTATATGTTGTAAGTTGAGCTTTTTTATGTTTATACACACTATCATTTTATCTTATGATAAAATACTGAACTAGTCATTTAAGAAAAGCATCCAAAGTTGACTTTTCTTTCCCTCAAAAATAAAAGGGATATCATAAACGAGTTGTGTATAGTTAATTTGTTTTTATTATTAAGAGGCCCCAATGGCAAAAGAAGATAACATTGAAATGCAAGGTACCATACTTGATACTCTTCCTAACACGATGTTTCGTGTTGAACTTGAAAATGGTCATGTCGTTACTGCACATATTTCTGGCAAAATGCGAAAAAACTATATTCGTATTTTAACTGGCGATAAAGTTACTGTTGAAATGACGCCTTACGATCTTTCTAAAGCACGTATCATCTTCCGTAGTCGCTAATATCGTTATCAAACTTGTTATTTAAAAATTAATTAACCTTATTGGTTATTTTTCTCTTTTTTAATAAAATTCCGTCGACATAAATGTCGACGGAAGAGAAATTTTAACCAACTTTCTCAAACTAATCCGTTTGAGAAAAATCCATATCTTCGTATTTCACCCATTTAGTTTTCTTCACAATCTTATAACCCAAATAAATAATAAAGAATAACGGGATACCAACATAAGTCGCTATTACACCATTCCAATCAATGGTATCTTGTAAAAATGCTTCATAGTTTTGCCCAAGGGTGATGGTGAGACAAAGTACAAAAGCAAATATAGGGCCAAAAGGGAAACAACTTGAACGATAAGGTAATTTATTCACATCAAAACCTTGAGCCATGTATCCTTTTCTGAATCGATAATGACTAATCGCAATCCCAAGCCAAGCAATAAATCCGGTCATCCCCGACATATTAAGAAGCCATAAATAAACTTCTTGATCTTTATACATTGATGTTAAAAAACATAACATAGCAACAAATGTTGTGGCTAATAATGCAAATCGAGGCACACCCGTTGAAGATAATCTTGAAAAGATTTTAGGTGCTTTTCCTTCTTTTGCTAAGGCATATAGCATACGTGTCGAGGCATATAGACCAGAATTACCTGCGGATAAGACTGACGTTAGAATAACCGCATTCATTATGGCTGCTGCCGATAATAAGCCCGCATGTTGGAATACTAATGTAAATGGGCTGACACTAATGTCGGTCTCTTCATTACGAAGTAAATTAGGATCGGTATAAGGAATAATTAAACTGATGACTAAAATTGCAAAAATATAAAATAGCAAAATACGCCAAAAAACTTGTTTCATGGCTTTAGGAATATTTTTTTCAGGATCTTTTGATTCACCGGCTGCAATACCAATGAGTTCTGTGCCTTGGAATGAAAAACCAACCACCATAGCAACACCAATCATCGAAGAAAAGCCACCAACAAAAGGCGCATCACCAACAGTCCAATTTTGCCAACCAGTGCTTTCACTCCCACGTAAAATACCGACAATCATTAATAAGCCAACTGCAATAAAAATGATAACAGTCACAACTTTAATTAATGAGAACCAGAACTCAGCTTCGCCAAAACCTTTGACAGAAATATAATTTAAACAGAAGATAATGCTTAAGAATAGCAAACTCCAAAGCCAACTATACGCTCCGGCATCAAACCAATACGAAATGACCAACTGCGCAGCAACCAGATCAACCGCGACGGTAATTGCCCAGTTGTACCAATAATTCCAACCAATCGCAAATCCGAACGCCTCGTCAACATAACGCGCGCCATAAGTCGCAAATGTCCCAGATACAGGTAAATATGCTGCAAGTTCACCAAGGCTGGTCATTAAAAAGTACACCATTACACCAATAATGGCATAGGAAAGCAAAGCACCGCCAGGCCCTGCCTGTGCAACTGTCGCACCGGATGCAACAAAAAGCCCTGTCCCAATTGAACCACCGATTGCAATCATGGCTAAATGGCGAGCCTTTAAATCCCGTTTTAATTTATTTTTCATAACAAAAATCTTCTTTTAAAGAGAGTAAAGGTAATTAAGAAAACTTCAGTTTCCAATCGGTTATTTTAACAAATTGATAGAAAACACTATTTATCTTAATTATTGTGTATATTTATCATTAAATAATGAAATGCGGTGAAGTGTATCAAAAAAAAAACAACACGAGATAAATAATTCTAATAATAGCGCAAGTTTGTTAAATATTAGCAATATTCAAGCGCTAGTGACCTGTTCTAATTGAGTTAAATAATCTAAAGCTTGTTTACGATTACTGCCACACATTTCCATACACGGCTTTAATCGACAACAAACCCTTGGTCTGGAGGATTGTCCAAAGAGTTGACATTGAAAACGACTATCTAAATGGATACAGGGCACGCCGGCAGGCTTGCCATTGGGCATTCCGGGAATAATGGACGAGATCGAAGGTGCAATACAGCAGGCCCCACAATTTTGACGACATTTAACCAATTCTGTCATAAGATTCCTTTAATTTAAGGAACATCGATAAATTTTGATGGTGACAATAGCAAGATAGCGGTAAAATAGCGAGCTAAATTTTAAATTCAATTTTAAAACCTTACAAAGAAACTATTATGGCAAAAGCAAATGAAATAAAACGTGGCGATGCCGTCACTTATAATGGCAAATTATTACTGGTTAAAGACATTGATGTTCAAAGTCCAAGTGCCCGTGGTGCAAGTACACTCTATAAAATGCGTTTTACCGATGTCAAGACAGGCGGTAAAGTTGAAGAGCGATTTAAAGGTGACGATATTATCGAAACCATTGAACTTTTTCGACGTCCAGTCAGCTTTTCCTATATCGATGGTGATGAATATGTCTTTATGGACAATGAAGACTATACGCCATTTATTTTCAAAAAAGCACAAATTGAAGAAGAACTTCTTTTTATTCCAGAAGGTGGCATGAACGGCATTCAAGTACTCATGACTGATGGTGAAGTCGTTGCATTGGAATTACCACAAACGGTTGATCTAGAAATTATTGAGACCTCACCAAGTATCAAAGGGGCATCAGCAAGTGCTCGCACTAAACCAGCCACATTATCAACAGGACTTGTTATTCAAGTTCCAGAATATATTGATAACAATGAAAAGGTCAAAATTCATATCGCCGAACGTCGTTATATGGGACGATCAGAATAACGTATTAATTTGTCATGAAAACCTATAATCAAAACAAACTCCATAAACGATTGCGTCGCCTTACTGGTGAAGCGATCGCTGATTTTAATATGATCGAAGAAGGCGATCGTATTATGGTCTGTTTATCAGGCGGTAAAGATAGTTATACCTTGCTTGATATTTTATTAAATTTAAAGATCAGTGCGCCTATTAATTTTGATCTTATTGCCGTTAATTTAGATCAAAAGCAACCGGGATTTCCTGAGCATGTATTACCGCAATACCTTGAGTCATTAGGCATTGAATATAAAATAGTTCAAGAAAATACCTATGGTATTGTCAAAGAAAAAATACCAGAAGGTAAAACAACTTGTTCGCTTTGTTCACGTCTGCGCCGTGGAATTTTATATCGCACCGCAACCGAACTGGGCGCCACAAAAATTGCCTTAGGTCATCATCGTGACGATATTTTAGAAACCTTGTTTTTAAATATGTTCTACGGCGGTAAACTAAAAGCAATGCCACCCAAATTAATGAATGATTCAGGTGAACATATCATTATTCGTCCGCTTGCGTATTGCAAAGAAAAAGACATTGCAAAATATGCTGAAATTAAGCAATTCCCAATTATTCCTTGTAACCTTTGTGGTTCACAGCCCAATTTACAACGTCAAGTGATTAAAGAGATGCTTAATGAATGGGATAAAAAATATCCCGGACGCATTGAAACCATGTTCCGTGCAACCCAAAATATCACCTTATCGCATCTTTGTGATACTTCACTTTTTGATTTCAAAGGAATTAAAAAGGGGGATCACGTAATTGATGGAGGAGATATAGCATTTGATCACGAAGATATGCCCCAATCGATTGGATTTGATGCATCCGACCTTGAAGATCAAGACATGATCTTATGGAAAGAAGTTAAATAAATCTTTATATTATCGCTATTTTGTAAAATTATCCCACTCAACACTTTAGTGGGATAACAAATCTAAAACATCATTTTTTCGTCAATTTTAATAGCGTTAACTCACTGATAACATTCAATCGATTATTCTATCGATAAAGTTTAAATTGATTATCAACATTAATATTTTTCAATTTATTAACCATTTAGACCAACTCTGATTGACGATTTGTTTTTCCTCAACAAAACAGGAGTTATCAACCGTGCTGGGTAATAGTTGTAATGATAATTGATGAATTTCGTTACGCATATCTATATAAGCTTGAGTGAGCTTTTGGGCTTCATCCTGTTCCATAATCTGATAATTAGCGGCTAATTCTAATATCCGAACATTATCGCTCCAAGTTGTCATTTTAGGATAATGATGTGCGTAATTAAGCACAAGATACTGTGATAAAAATTCAATATCCCCTATTCCACCCTGATCAATTTTTAAATTAAATAAATCTGGTTGAGTTGACCCCAAATGAGTACGCATTTTTTCACGCATTTCTCTAACTTCGGTTTTTAATTGATGTTCATCACGTACTTTACAAAGCACTTTATGTCGGATTTGTTTAAAACGCTCAATAAGTTCAACTTCGCCATAAATGGCTCTAGCGCGAACTAATGCTTGATGCTCCCAAGTCCATGCGTCTTGCATTTGATAGTCCTCAAAAGCAGCTAAACTGCAAGCTAATAAACCCGCTTCCCCTTGCGGACGTAAACGAACATCAACTTCATACAAAATACCAAAACTGGTACGTACATTGAATAAATGGATAATACGCTGAACTAAGCGAAGATAGAATTGACGACTATCTATCTGTTTTTCACCCCTAGTCATACTGTTAACAGGACAGTCATGTAAAAAAACTAAATCTAAATCCGACCCATAACCCAGCTCCCAACCGCCCAATTTACCATACGCAATAACCACTAAACCTTTATGGTCATCAGTAAGATGTTCTGGCTTGCCATATCGAACTATCATTTGATGCCATGCCATTTGAACAACAAAATCAAGGAGAGCTTCGGCCACAAACGTTAAATGATCACTCACTTTCATGGTGGTTAATACATGCGCAACATCGGCTGCGGCAATATGCAATAATTGCATTTGCTTGAACTGGCGTAGCGCTTCAAGTTGTTGTTCTTCATCATCAACTTGAATGCGAAGCAAATATTGATAAAGTTCACTTTTATATTCATTAGGGGCAACCGTTTGATAAAGTGAATGAATATCGATCAGTTCATCTAACAAGATCGGATAATGTGCCAACTGATCACTAATCATTGGAGAAGCACTACACAACCGAATTAACTGCTTCAATGCGGTAGGATATTCAAGTAATAATTCTAAATAGGTGGTACGGCTAACAATATTGACTAACAAAGGAAAAATTCTTGCTAACACAATTAAGGCATTTTTTTCATTGCAGAGTATTTCTAATAATCTCGGCATAAGTTGATCGAGGATTTCTCGCCCACGCACACCTATTGTCCGTTTACCAATATCATTGCGAAATTGTAACAACAATTGACAAAGCTGATTTGCCGTTTGATCACAATAGTTAGGTAACACCGCTTTGACATCACTTAATTCTAAGTCTGGTACCCATAAATCATCAAACTTATCATTATATTGTTTAGACTGGGTGGATTCGGACTGTTCATCACCGATTAATTCATTGAATATTTCACGGTTGATCAACATTCTTTTTGCCAAGTCTTGTTCAAAATTTTCCCAATTGTCAAACCCCATACTGATTGCTAAACGCATTTGATCTAGTTCATTGTCTGGCAAAGTTTGGGTTTGCTCATCATTAATCGCTTGTAAAAGGTTTTCACAACGACGTAAAAAAAGATAATTTTCTCGAAGTAAAATCACTTCACTGAGTTTCAGTAATGATTCTTGTTCAATAACCTGCAAAGCACTTAATAACGAACGTGTCTGCAATCCAACCACTCGACCACCTCGAATAAGTTGAAAGACTTGAACGATAAACTCAATTTCCCGAATGCCGCCAGCGCCAAGTTTAATATTGTTTTTTAAGCCACGACGACGGACTTCTCGCTCAATCATACTTTTCATGTTTCGCAGTGACTGTAAAACACTAAAATCGATATAACGGCGATAAATAAAAGGTTTAAGCATTTGATAGAGTTCTTGGGTATAAGGATCATGTTGGTCACCTAACACCTTTGCTTTCACCATTGCATAACGTTCCCAATCTCGACCTTGTTCTTGATAATAATCTTCCATAGAAGAAAAGCTAAGAACCAATGGACCGCCATCGCCTAAAGGGCGTAAACGCATATCAACACGGTAAACAAATCCATCTTCTGTAATCTGATCAAGCGTTTTAATTAAACGTTGTCCTAAACGCGTAAAAAAAACCGCATTATCCATTTCTCGACGTCCACCTTGTGTCTGTCCATGTTCTGGATAAGTGAAAATCAAATCAATATCAGACGAAAAGTTTAGCTCGCCACCACCCAATTTACCCATACCTAAAATCAATAACGGTTGGGGTTTACCTTGCATATTGCTTGGCGTTCCCCATTCTTGACAACTTAATGAATAGAGCCAATCACGAGCCGTTACAACAATTATTTCTGCCAATTCACTGAGTTGTAACAAAATCTGTTCATCACTGCTTGCCTTTATTAATTGAGACCATGCCAGACGAATTAGCATTTTATGGCGAAATTGCCTTAATATTTTCATTAACGAGGCTTCATCTATGACTGAAACTAACTGTTCATTCAACCAAGATTGATAATATTGTCTTTCATCTGCCAGTGGTGGGTTTTGTACAAAATCAGTAAGCCAATGTGGAAAACGAGAAAATGCCTCAACAAGAAAATTACTTTGGACTAAAATATCAAGGTTTGCTTGTACCAGTACTGGATCGCAATGTTGAAGCTGATTGATAACGCTTTGCTTTTGATCTTTAAAAAGATTAGATTGGGGCATTTTTTCTGTCTCACACAAGGTATTATCGGGTTTGATTTGTTAGATCATTGCATCAACGCCATTTACTATAACCGAAAACATAATCTATGTATTTCTTTAAAACTCATTTTCACCAATACATCTATAACAACTTGTATTATTGCGTGATATTAATTTTATTCTTTTTTGAATCAAATAACAGTTTAGTCATAATTCTAACCAGTATCGAACTTAAAATAAACACCATTGCTATCGTTATCCATGTATAACACAATGAAAAGTTATTGTAGAATCTATAAAATGCTCGACAATATTTATCCAGAAAAACAGATACCCAAAAAATTATTGCAACCAAGATACAATTGAAAATAAATATACATAGCGAACTAAATACAAGTTTTTTCAGGTTTAAAATTTCTGTTACGCCTGTAAAACATTTTCTCAACAAAAAATAGCCTATCAAATTAGTCATGAATAAAAATAGAACTAAAATTGTTAGATTAATAATTGAACTTGTTAAACTGTGATAATAACCGAAAAAAATTAGAGGAAATAACAACGTGCTAAAATAACAATTATAAAGCGAAATAAATAACCCAAAATGTAACCGCTGACTTTCAGATTGAGTTAATACGTCATTGATGCGAATAAAATTTTTATTCAACAATTTGATACTAAGATAAGTCCACAGTGTTATAAAAATATAACTAATTAATATGTTAACAAAATTAATCAATTCATAAGTTAGAGACGAAGAAGAGATAACAGAATTTGAATAATTAAGTTTAGATCTAACCCATAAAAAGATATCACTGTAGAAAAGCGATCGTCCTGCAACCTCCATTGAGGCAAATAAAATAGCAACAAGTAAAGTATTAATAATATTTCTCGAATTGACTTGATGAATGGAGTATTTATTAAATAATACGATGGAAACAACAAATAAAACAATCGAACAAGGTATTTGGAAGAAGAAGTTGATTACGACTTGCCTAGTTACATACCGAATAAATTGATTATTTGTCATATCTGACAATAAAGGATAATCATCAAATCCAGTAACATAGACTATGATATATAAAATATTAAATAACCAATAAAATAAAACTAATAATAGTGGTAGTTTAAAAAAAGTCCTGTCCAATTTCATTGTTATACCTATATTCCATTTATTTCAGAAATTAGTTTAAGTTTGAGTTTTGTGTTTACCTCGCTATAAGCAAACTTTGCAATCGAGTCAATACGTTGTATCGCCATTTGCCACTGCTCAAAATCTGGCTCAATTTGAAGATTTAGGTTTATTAATACTTCGTTTATTTGAATAAGTAACTGTTTATAATAACTGAAATCATTATTTTCTAAAGCATATTCTTCATTTTGTTGCCAAAAGTTGAGTAAATTTGGTAAATCTTGTTCAATTTGTGCAGAAAAGAGTTCAGAAGTAACAGGTTTATTTAATAATAAACGGTAACCTCTTGAGGCCTTACTCTGCGAAAAAAGATGTAAGTTAAAACGACTTAATTCAATCGCAAAGTTAATCAAATCTTGTTTATTGCCTTGTTTTATTTCGAGTTCAACTTCTTGTATTGGTTTAAATTTACCATTTGAGGTTATTTTGCCTAAATCTAAAGCAACTTCAATTTCGCTATTCGCAAACGAGATTAACCACACTTGACGGGTAAAGTTAGTAGTAAAAAGTGGTTGTAAATTTTTCTGTAACTTTTCGATGTCACAATTGTTAGGAAATACGCCTACAGGAAATAGAGATAAATCGAGTTGTGGACAACTTAAATCAACATTATATTCAGTGCGTTCATGCAAACCGGCGATAGCATGACTATCACGTTTTAACGTCATTTCGTACTGTTTACTTTCGTTGCTTTCAGTTACTCTAAGTCTTAATCCACAATGATGATTTCGCAAATAATTATCCGCTGTGTCATAGTAACAGTTACACAAAGATAAGGTTGAAAATGTACGCTGATTGTTCGATAAGCTCGAAAACTCAAGCTCATCACTACTTGCCCATTGGTTTAAAAAAGATTGTAGATCAGCAATGTCACAATTATTTATCTGGAATTTTAACTCAATTTCATTACTCATGAATTTAAACGGGAATATGATTTAATTTGCTATATCATATCCCGATTAATGAAATAAATATACACTATTAGGTGGGAATAAACAGTTGATCATCACTTTCTATAGTTAACCAACTGTTCAACTGAATTTATTATCACGTTTTAGGTTAAATTATTACTTCACTACTCGGAATGGGTTTGTTGATTTCTTCTCGGTTTTATCAGATTGCTGAATATCGGTTTCGCGTTGCTGTTTATATTCGGGTTCGTCTTCAAATCCCATGCCCACGCCATTTTCACGAGCATAAATGGCTTCTACGGCTGACATCGGCACAATAATATGTTGTGGCACACCCGAAAATCTCGCATTAAATTCAATTTTTTCATTTGTTGCCATATATTGCGCAACGGAATGTGGCGCAATATTTAACACGATCTGATTATCTTTCACAAACTCTTGCGGTACAAGAACACCGAATACCGAAGCATTTACCACGATATAAGGAGTAAGTTCATTATCAACAATCCAATCATAAAACGCCCTAAATAAGTAAGGGCGTCGAGCAGTCATTTGGTTTGGATCCATTTAGATTACCTTCTAAAATCACATAATAAATTAGAGCAGATAAATTATTATACTCTAATTTTTCTCTCATCTTCAGTTAATGAACTGATAAAAGCTGGGCGTTCAAAAATTCTTGCCATGTAGGCTAAATAATTTTTTTCCGCAACTTTAGGTAATTCTATACCAAGTATTGGCAATCGCCATAGTAGAGGTGCGAAATAACAATCGCATAGCGTAAAATCATCACTCATAAAAAAGTCTTTTTCTTTAAACATGACAGAAATTGAGACTAAATCATCAAGAAGATTTTTACGTGCGACTTTAGCGGCATCACTATTTGGATCGGCGATAATGGTTTCATAGGCACTGTACCATTCTCTTTTAATGCGATACATCGTTAATCGAGAATTAGCACGCACAATCGGATAAACAGGCATTAATGGTGGATGAGGGAAACGTTCATCGAGATATTCTAACGCTATATGAGGCTCATACAGTGTTAAATCGCGATCAATCAACGTTGGAATTGAACCATAAGGATTAAGATCCAGTAACTCCTGAGGTAAATTATCAGCAGTTACAAACTCAATTTCAGCAGTCACACCTTTTTCTGCCAACACAAATCGGATCTGATGACCATAGATATCTGTTGTATCACAAAATAATGTCATTACAGAACGTTTATTAACAGCAACAACCATGTTCACTCCAAATATGCAAAATTTAAAATAGGTTTAGAGAGTTTCTATTCTAGCAAATTGGATAACAAAATTGTTAAAAAAAATTAATTTTCTTATCATCTTTCTTCAAATAATCGTTTTAATTGTGAAAAACTTTGACAATTTACCATGTTTAAGTCAATTAAAACCGATACAATTTATCAATAACAGTTGGCTCACAATTAAATAATTCGATGAAATGAAAAAAAGACTTTGGTAATTGGAAGTGTGATAAATTTTAGTCATAAAAAAAACCCAGACAGTGCTGGGTTTTTGAAATATTTTTGTAAAGTCTGCAATTAACGTTTGCTGAATTGTGGACGACGACGAGCTTTGCGTAGACCCACTTTTTTACGTTCAACTTGACGTGCATCACGAGTAACAAAGCCCGCTTGACGTAATGAAGAGCGTAAAGTTTCATCATATTCCATTAATGCACGAGTAATACCGTGACGAATTGCACCCGCTTGACCTGAAATACCGCCACCTTTAACAGTGATGTAAAGATCAAGTTTGTCAGTCATTTCAACTAACTCTAAAGGTTGCATAACAACCATACGAGCAGTATCACGACCAAAGTATTGCTCTAATGAACGTTTGTTAATAACGATGTTTCCACTACCTGGTTTGATAAACACACGAGCAGCAGAACTTTTGCGGCGACCAGTACCGTAATATTGATTATCAGCCATCTTCTATCCCCTTAAATATCTAATACTTGCGGTTGTTGTGCCGCATGATTGTGCTCGCTACCAGCATAAACTTTAAGTTTACGGTACATTGCACGACCAAGAGGACCTTTCGGTAACATGCCTTTTACAGCAATCTCGATGACTTGTTCAGGATGACGTTCAATCATTTCTTTAAAAGTCGCTTCTTTAAGTCCACCGATGTAACCAGTATGACGATAATAGATCTTATCAGTGCGTTTTTTGCCTGTTACAGCAACTTTTTCTGCATTGATAACGATAATATAATCACCTGTATCTACATGTGGTGTATATTCTGCTTTATGTTTACCACGCAAACGGCTTGCGATCTCAGTAGCTAAACGACCTAACGTTTTACCTGCTGCATCAACAACATACCAGTCGCGTTTAACTGTTTCTGGTTTAGCTGAAAAAGTACTCATTCGTATTTATCCAATTTTTAATTAATCTCACGTTAATAAATCAAACGATTTATTTACACTTTTTGATTGCAATGATTAAGTAACTAACCCCTTCGAGTTGTTATATTAACCTTGACAACCGAAAACAGTGTTGGGAAGAACACTGTTGTAACGTGGGTTGCAATATTATACAGAAATATAGTAAAAGTGCTAGGTTTTGTCATAAAAAATTATAGCAAGTAAAAACGCTTGCTGTTAAACTTAAAACTAATTTTACTCAATCATATTATTTTAGATGACTCAGATAATTCAACTTACCGATAAAGATTATATAAGTAAAGGCTTACATAGGAAGTGCTATCACCATCCGACTAATCCCGATCAATGTATTAAAGTCAACTATAATGATGGGGCAGAACAAGAAACTAACCGCGAAATTGCCTATTACAAACATCTTATTAAACGCAATATCTCGTGGGATGCGTTAGCCAAATATTATGGCCCTGTGCAAACAAATTTTGGTGAAGGTCATCTTTTCGAATTAATTCGTAATTATGGTGGCAAAACCGCTACACCACTCGAAACATATCTTGCTGACCAACAATTAACACAACAATACTATGATGAATTAATTGTTTTGTTAAAAGCATTAAAGTCGACATTGCTTGACAATCGTATCATTACGATGACCATTAAAAGCAAAAATATCTTATTTCAACATCTTTCAGAACAAAAAAATCGGCTTGTCATTATAGATAATATTGGTAATTCGACCTTTATTCCGGTTGCCAACTATATCCCCTATTTTGCAAAATCGAAGATTGAGCGCACATGGCAACGTTTTTTAAAATCAATCATCAAAGATAATTGGCATAATCCACTGGTGGCTAATTTAATTGATGAGGTAAATCAGTAAGACGTAGCTGAGCAATGGTCCCTTGATGATGATCATGACGATTTTCTAAAGTGAACGATCCATGATGCAACTTTGAAATACGATTCACAATACTTAATCCAAGCCCTATTCCATCATGTTTTCGATCCATACGGAAAAAGGCTTGAGTTAATTTTTCGCTTTTAGATTCATCAATACCGCTACCTTCATCGACGACATTAATAATAATGCCTTCGGCATCTTTAAAACAATTAACGACAATTTTGGTATTGGGTGGACTATAACGACTACTATTTTCAACCAAATTTCGAATCAATAATCTAATTAAAGTGGTATCTCCTTCAAACATCAGTTTTTTATCAGGTATGTTCCATTGAATCGCTTGTTGCTTATGGAATGCTTGCTCGGATAACTCTTCAAAAAGCGGCAACATAATATCATCATGAAAATTAATTTTTTGATAGTGTCCAACAGTAAATTTTTGACTAGCTCTGGCAAGCATTAATAACTGTTCGACGGTATTAACTAAACGATCAATACGATCAATTAATTCATGACAATCGATATGATGTGTTGTTTCTAATAACTCTAAATGCAAACGGATACCGGCTAATGGTGTTCGCATTTCATGCGCAACATCAGCCGTAAAAAGACGCTCTTGAGCAAGTGTACTACTTAATCGGACAAACAACTTATTCAAAACAGTGGTAATGGATTTAATTTCTCGCTTATTACTAATGGGATCAATAGGACTCAGATTATCTTCGGTTCGTTCATTTAAATCTTTTTCTAACACTTCTAAGGGTTTTGTAATCCATTTAATGGCTTTATACGCAAGGAATAAAGTGACTAACATCATTGAAAAAGCAGAACAAAATAAGGCAAAAATAGCTTCTAGTTCTTCATGTTCAACCACTTCATCAATTTTGTTTTGACTTAAGGTCAAATTTACCAATACATCTATCTGTTCTTTACTTTCATGCCATAACCATAACACCGTAATGATCTGGCAAATGAGCATAATCGCCCCCAAAGTGAAAAAAAGATTCCAACGAATACTTTGACGAATATTATTTAACGATTTAAAGATCATCATGTTTTTCATTCAATAAAGAAAAATAATAATTTAATGGTCGCTATTGAGTTGATAACCATAGCCCCGTACAGTTTTGATTAAACTTTTACCTAATTTAGTTCGTAATCCATGAATATAAACCTCAAGCACATTGGAACTTGGATCACTTTGCCAATCATATAGATCATTTTGCAATAAATCACGGTGTACTTTTTCGCCGGCTTTTAACATCAGTCGAGAAAGTACAATAAACTCTTTAGGCGTCAATGTTACTTCACGCTGATGTTGAGTGACAATTTGTTGCTTAATATCAATGGTAATTGAACCAAAGCAAATAAGATTATCAGCAGTGCCTTGATTACGGCGAATTAAGGCTCTCACTCTGGCTAAAAGTTCAGTTAAAGCAAAAGGTTTAATAAGATAATCATCGGCACCATGATCTAATCCTTCAACTCGATCTTCAATGGTATCTCGAGCGGTTAAAATAAGCACTGGGGTATCTATCTGTTTTTTACGCCAACGCGTTAGCAAATCTAAACCGTCACAATCAGGTAAACCCAGATCCAATATTATCAGACTAAATTGACCAAATTGAATAAACTGCTCAGCTTGTTTACCATTAGATGCCACTTCACACACATAACCATTAGAAGTAATGCCATCATAGAGTCCTTTTTGAAGAAGGCTATCATCTTCAACAATAAGTATTTTCATTAAATGTTATCCTATTGTCGATTGGACATTCATATTAAATGTTCCTTAATTAACGTAAAAATAGTGATATCGAAAAAATTCAATTACTGGATTTATTGACTCAACTTTATTGAATTAGCGATAAATACACTCAATCATTTAAGAAAAGCAACCCAAGATTTAGACACAAAATAAGCCGATAAAAGACTGACAATAAAACTGATAATAATATCTAAAGGCCAATGAATACCTAAATAAATTCGGCTCCAACAAACCAATAACGCAACAATAAAACAGCAATAATATAATTTTTTAACTTGCTGCTTTGTATTGAAAAAAATCGAAAAAAACAGTGTCCATACAAAAACAGCATGTTGGCTTGGCAACGAACTATTGGTTTCGTGATACAGATAATGGGTTCCAACATCAAGCGCAAAAGGGCGAGGCGAATAAAATAGATGACGTATCACAAAAGAAATCAATAGCGCTAACACTAAACTAACCATAATTTTAACAATCGATTGTCGATAATCGGGCTTCAAAAACCAATAGCCAGCTAACATGATAATTGGAAAAAACATTAAATAATTAGCACAAAAGATTGCAAAATAGATAAAAGATTTTGATGCTTGATCAGAAGCATTAATCAATAAAAAGAGTTTAGTATTAATATCATACCACATGAAAAGTTGAACAGACTGAATTATTCATATCAAAAATGTAACCTATTAACCTTAAAAAAACCTTAATAACCACTTTAATCTATTTTACATGAGTGACTTATCGTTATACGGGTTTAATTTACATACTGAAAAGTTAGACATGTTTATTTGTGGTCGATGCCATAATGCAACCAACATCTTGCCAAAAATGAAACCGTAATATCAAGCAACCAACAAATGAAAAAATAAACCAGAATGACAAATAAAAAAATCTCAGTCGGATAAACCATACTACGATTATTAATTTGTGTTGCCACAAAGGTAAACTCGGCAACACCAACAATGTAGGCCAAAGAAGTATCTTTAACGAGTGAAACCCACTGATTAATAAACGACGGCAACATCATCTTTAATGCTTGTGGTAAAATAATTTCAATAATCACTTGCGCTTTATTCAGCCCCAATGAATAAGCCGCTTGCCACTGATCTTTACCAACTGCATTCATACCGGCATGAACAGAATGCCCAATATAAGCTGCTCCAATTAACGATAAAGCAAAGATCACGGTAGCAATAGCCGGTACATCGACATTAAAAATCACGGGTAATAGAAAATAAGTCCAAAAAATTAACATAATGACTGGAATTGCTCGCAAAAAAGCAAGAAGCGTGATGAGTAACTGACGCACTCCCCCTTTTAGCACGGTTAAACCAACACCGGCTACTATGCCTAAAATAGTTGAAAAAACAATTGCAACAACACTCATTAATAACGTTAAAAACATGCCACCAGGAAAGTTACCCCACATCAGGTATCCCAGATTATTCCAAATAACAGCAAATCCCATAAGATCCATAACTGACTAACCTTTACTTATTTGCAACCGACTTGCTTGATAAATATTGCCAACCGTTCCTACTATTACAATGGCTAAAATATATAACAAGGTTGCAATAGCAAAATCTTGAAACGTCTTTAAGGATTCCGTTTCGACTTGCCGAGAAACATAAGAAAGTTCAAGTACGCCGATAGCCATGGTTAATGATGAATTTTTGATAATATTCATATATTGCCCAATTAATGGCGGAAAAGCGATTCGCACACTTTGTGGTAAAATGATAAACCGCATAGTTTGCCACCACGTTAACCCCAACGCTAAAGACGCTTGTTGTTGTCCCTTTGACACACCTAAAATACCAGCCCGAAACTCTTCAGCAATAAAAGCACTGGAATAAAACGTTAAAGCAATCAAACCAATAATAAACTCAAAAGAAGGCATTTTTAACGTTAAAAAAAAGAGTTGAATTTGGGGTTCATCAAATAACCACACTTTAAATTCAATTGGTAATAAATTACCGACACCAAAATACCAAAAAAACAGTTGAGGCAGTAAAGGCGAATAACGAAAAATTGCATTATAGAATGTCACCAAACCTTTTATGATTTTGATATGGCTTTGTTGAGCAATCACTAACAAAAAACCCAGCACAGTTGACAATATTATGGTTAATAACGAAATCGCAAGCGTCACTAAAAAACCGTCCCACAGCCACCACAAATATCGTGGTTCAAGTAATTGCTCAACCATCTATCTATTGACCTTTACCGATTTTAAAATCACCACGAGGCATTGCTGACGTCGTTTCAGGTCCAAACCAGCGATTATAAATCGTCACCGCTTCACCGTCTGTTTCAAGATTTAACAGGATTTGATTCACTTTATCTTTTAAACGAGTTTCGCCTTTGGGAATGCCAACCGCTTGATATTCTTGGGTAATACTAAAGGGTGAGATTTCAAAAATAGCACGTTGCTCTTCGGGTACGTTGGCAAGTAAACCAATTAATTTAGCATCATCTTGCGTAATAGCTTGCACCACCCCATTACGTAAAGCGGCAAACGCAAACGGCGTATCATCATACGAAATTACTTTAGCGGTAGGATATTTTTCACGTAGAGTAATTTCCATTACTGTCCCTTTATCGGCGCCTATACGAAGATTTTTCAAATCATCCGGTGATGTTAATACCCCTTTTTTTGCCACAAATTTTTGTCCGGTAGCAAAATAAGGCAAACTAAAATCAACCGCTTTGGCACGCTCCTCAGTTACGGTGAAATTAGCCACAATTAAATCGGCTTTTTGTGAAGTTAATAATGGTATACGATTGGCAGGATTAGTCGGTACAAGTTCAACCTTTACCTTTAAAGCTTTACCGATTTGATTGGCATAATCCACATCTAACCCGACAATATTATGCGATTTTTCATCAACAAATCCAAAGGGTGGATTACTATCAAATACCGCAATTTTAATTACCCCTTTTTTTTCGATATCATCAAGACGATCAGCATAAGCCGAACTTGCGACCAATAATGAACCAATTAATGCAGCTACCGACAGTGACTTAGTAAAAAATTTCATTGTTATTATCCCCCTTTGGACTTAATAGGGTTTTAAGTTTATCAATAAAGTATTGGGGGGATAAATAACGATTATTTAGATGCTTATAACTTAAAGTTATATTTAAAATGTCTTAGTGTAGTGGTTAAGTCAATTAAGGAAAATTATGCTCAAGATTCAGATAATTTTTTTGTATCTCAAAAAATTCTAAGATTGAAAATGGTATATTCTTTAGACTATGATTTATATTTATGTATGACTGGAATATATATTATCATTCGACCCCAGCAGGAATCGAACCTGCAACTAGCCCTTAGGAGGGGCTCGTTATATCCATTTAACTATGAGGTCATCGGGGGCGCCCATTTTAATAAATTTAAAAAAATAATACCATTTAAATAATGAAAAATTTTGTATTATGTGTAAACATGATACAATTAAAAAATCAATAATCTGAATTTTGTTTAGTTGAAAATCCTATGAAAAAAAGAATAATTGGTATGCTGTTCTCTGTTATGGCGCTAACAAGTTGCGCTTCATATGATCCTGAAAGCAATTCATACAGTGATCCTTTATCTGGATTCAATAAAGCAATGTTTAATGTTAACTATTATGCATTAGATCCGTATGTTTTGCGTCCAGCTGCTGTCGTTTGGAAAGATTATGTACCAACACCACTTCGTAAAGGTGTCGTGAACTTTTCTTCTAACCTTTCTGAACCTGCTTCGATGGTGAATAATCTTTTACAAGGAAATGTCCACCAAGCCGGAAAACACTTAGCACGATTCTTTTTAAACACTGTTTTTGGTGTTGCAGGATTATTTGATGTTGCCAGTTTAGCTGACCCACAATTACAAAAAGGCAATAGGCATACTTTTGGTGATGTGCTTGGTCACTACGACGTACCGTATGGTCCATATGTGGTTTTACCTTTCTATGGTTCAGCAACGCTTAGAGAGGAAGGCGGTGCCTTAGTTGATACGCTTTATCCACCTTTAGCTTGGTTAAATTGGAAATGGGCATTAGTACGAGGCGTGTTCGACGGTATTGAGGCTCGTGCGGTGGCGATTGAATACGAAGATCTGATTAAAAACAGTGACGATCCTTATAACTTTATGCGTAATGCTTATTTCCAACGAAATGATTTTATTGCTTCTGGCGGTAAAGTCGATGAAAAGAAACAGCAACAACGTGAAGAAAGCATCAATAGTTTTATTAATGATATCGATTCACAATAACTTGTTTTATCATGATTTATAGATAAAAAACCGCTGCTTCAATAGCGGTTTTTTATTTGCCTTTCATTTCAGGTAAATTGTGCCAAAACCGTTTTGGCATCTGTTGACGTTGTAATTTAGGATTTTCTCTTTCTTTGATAGATAAAGCATTAAAGTAACGATGCCATAGGGTTTGAAATAGTTGTTCATCTTTCGTTAAAAACCGTTGATTGACTTTGTTATCTACGATCAACTCCTCATGATCAACAAGTGAAATTTTTTCAAGTTTGTCGAGATCATAAAAGTAGCCATATTTACGTTTTTCATCATAAATCGCCCATTTCTGATCGGCATAACGATCTTTAAAAAAATCTAAGACTAAAGGCAATGCGTTATAGATAGGAGCAATAACCGAAAAATAGATCTTTTCATTTTGTCCGTCATTTGTGTTATCAATTGGGTTTTCAATAGTATTGAAACGAACAAATTGCATTAAATGATGCCGTTCCCGACTTACTTTTTTAGCAATGTCGTGAACGGTTAGTACATCAGGATCACCAAAATCCGTTTCAATAGGATGCTTTGATTTGAAAACTTTACAGATATAACGAAAAATAATGAAATCACTTTCTGGTAATTCAGAAAGCCAAACATACTTTAATTGATTAAGCGCAACGTGAGATAACTTTTTATTCAAAGCTACTTGAACCCGTTCATATTTACTATTACGTACTTCCACATGATGCGTATCGGATACTAACAAAGGCACAAGATCATTATGCGCCAACAAACAATCGGGCATCTTTTTTTGCTCAAACGCATCAAACACTGCGCATAGCAATCCTTCAAAACTTTTATCATATTGAAAAGCTAACATGATTTACCAACCCATCACTAATTGCTGAGGAATATTATCATTTTTGACTTCAATCAACGGTTTTTCTTGCAAAGAAAGCCGAATATACTGCTCGGATGAGTCTAATAATTTAAATTTTCGCATTTCATGGCAAATAATAAAAAATTGGGCTCTTTTTAGAACAACGCCTATTCGTTTTAAAGCTTCTAAATTTAATTTACGATGTCGCCTTGCTAAAACAATTAATTTTGCCGATTTAACACCAATACCCGGTACCCGTAAAATTTTTTGATAACTATCACGGTTTATATCTACCGGAAAGAATTGGGGATTTCGAATAGCCCACGCCAGTTTAGGATCAACAGTTAAATCAAGATCAGGATATTGATCATTGACAATTTCGTCGACACTAAAATCGTAGAATCGTAATAACCAATCAGCTTGATAAAGGCGATTTTCTCGCACTCTTGGTACTTCTTGCAATACGGGTAATCTTTTATCATAACCATTAACAGGAATAAACCCTGAATAATAAACACGCTTCATGCTTGGTCGTTTATAGAGTTTAGCCGTTAGTTGTAAAATCTGGCTGTCTGTCTCATCTGTCGCCCCAATAATGACTTGAGTGCTCTGCCCTGCTGGTACAAATTTTGGCGTAGATTTAATTTTTTTTCGATCTTCTATGTTTTCAAGTAAGTTTTGATGAATATGGCGCATTGGTTGATAAATGCTTTGATGATCTTTATCGGGCGCTAATAACTTTAGATTTTTTTCTGTCGGGATCTCTAAGTTCACACTCATTCGATCAACCAACAAACCAGCCTGAACTATAAGATCATTACTGGCACCAGGAATGGCTTTCATGTGGATATAGCCATTAAATCCATGTTCATTACGTAATATTTTTACCACTCTAATCATTTTTTCCATCGTATGATCAGGGCTTCTGACAATGCCAGAACTTAAGAAAAGTCCTTCAATATAGTTACGACGATAAAATTCAATGGTTAAATCAGCTAATTCTTTAGGCGTAAATCCAGCTCTGGGAATATCATTGCTTTGGCGATTTATACAATAAGCACAATCAAACATGCAATAGTTGGTTAACATGATTTTAAGCAAAGAGACACAACGCCCATCAGCAGTGAATGAATGACATATTCCACAACGATGCGCACTGCCAATCCCTTTATTTTTATTAGTTCGAGATGAGCCACTTGAAGCACAAGAAATATCATACTTTGCTGATTCAGCTAATATTTCAAGCTTTGATATCATCTTTTCATTCATTGCTAACCCCTTATACTGTATAAACAAACAGTATTATACTAATCACTTTTTAATTAGCAAGTAAATAAATAATCAGAAAAGTGTAATTTTAGGTACTTAACAAAGTATGAGGTTTATTGTTAATAAAACATAATAATTAATATAATTTAAAGGATAATTGATATATTTTTTACTTTCGAAATTACTCGATTTAATATTATAAATAAAATAGCTTCGTTAGGTATTGTTCAGCTTACAAGTGTACGCTATAATCACATCAATTTTTCTTATGAAGCCAGTTAATTTAGGAGCAGAATATTACATGAAACGAGTTGTTATTACCGGATTAGGTATTCTTTCGAGTATTGGGAACAATACTAAAGAGGTTTTAGAATCATTAAAAGTGGGTCGTAGTGGAATCACTTTTTCTCAAGAAATGAAAGATAGCGGAATGCGAAGCCATGTTTGCGGTAATGTTAAATTAGATACTACTGGACTTATCGATCGCAAAATCGTGCGCTTTATGAATGATGCTTCTATCTATGGTTATCTTGCTCTACAACAAGCTATTGACGATGCAAAATTGACTCCTGAACAAGTCTCAAATCCTCGAACTGGTTTAATTGCGGGCTATGGTGGTTCAACCAAAACTCAATATAACGTCGTTGCAGGTATGAAAGAAAAGGGATTACGTGGCGTAGGGCCTTATGCTGTGACAAAATCAATGTCATCAGCAATTTCAGCTTGTTTAGCAACACCATTTAAAATCAAAGGGATTAGCTATTCTATGACGTCAGCTTGTGCAACGTCTGTACATTGTATTGGTCATGCTGCTGAGCTGATTCAACTCGGTAAACAAGATATTGTTTTTGCCGGTGGTGGTGAAGAACTTTGTTGGGAAATGTCATGTGAATTTGATGCAATGGGTGCGTTATCAACTAAATACAATGATACACCTGAAAAAGCATCTCGTGCTTATGATGCCAACCGTGATGGATTTGTGATTGCCGGCGGTGCTGGTATGGTTGTAGTTGAAGAGTTAGAGCATGCACTTGCTCGTGGTGCCCATATCTATGGTGAACTGGTTGGTTATGCTGCTACATCTGACGGTTATGACATGGTAGCCCCATCTGGTGAAGGTGCAATGCGTTGTATGCAACTTGCGATCCAAGATTTAGATGTGCCTGTAGATTATATCAATACACACGGTACATCAACTCCTGTTGGTGACGTTAAAGAGCTATGGGCTATCAAGCAAGTATTTGGTGATAATATCCCGGCGATTTCATCCACTAAATCAATGACGGGTCACTCGTTAAGTGCGACAGGTGCACAAGAATTAATTTATTCATTATTAATGTTAGAACATGGCTTTATCACGCCAAGCATTAACATTGATGAACTGGATGAAGCCGCTATTGGCATGAACATTATCACTGAACCAACCGAGCGTGAATTAACGACAGTCATGTCGAATAGCTTTGGATTTGGTGGAACTAACGCTTCAATTGTCATGAAAAAATATAAAGCTTAGTCTAGTGTTTTAGTTAAATAAAACCGTTCTCTTTGGAACGGTTTTTTTATTCACGTTCAAAAATATCGCAAACATTCATTTTATAAACATCCTATTTTTCATTGGTTAACTAATTAATGCGTTACGTTAACCTGACTTATTTTTGAATCACATATTAATCAAGAAATTTCGCAGATATTTTTATCTTTTTTACAATGCGATGATTTTTAGAGAAAATAATTTCACTTTTCCGATTAGGTTAATCGTATAGATTTCTTCTTAATTATTCTGACGACTTTTATTCCACTTGTTTAATCAAACCTTATGGTAACCATATTAATGGATTGAATAACAATAACAATAACAAAAAGCAGAGCATTGCTCCACTTTTTTAACGTGTTATTTTTTGAATGAATAGCGTTAAAATTGCCGATGCAATCAGTGATAGCACCATAAATAAAAAACCACTTTGGTATCCACCATCTGATTTTTCAATTAAAAAACCGATGATAAAGGGTGAAATAACTCCGGCAACTTGTCCGCCAAAATTAACGATACTGGAAGCTTTACCCATAATGACAGTTGGAATAAGTTGCATTAACATTCCCCAAAAAATAGCAAAGGCAATAAACATAAACAACGCTGAAATACATTGAAAAGCAATGGCAGCATCAAGATTTTCAACGTTAAACATAAGAAATAAAAAACTAGCAGATAAGATTGCGGTAACACCATAAATAATTTTGAGTCGTTGTACAAATTTATCGGCAAGATAGCCTCCGATCAAGGTGCCTACTGCACCAAATAAAAATGGAATAGCGGCCCATATCCCAGTTTTGGATAACGATAATCCTCTTGCTTCCAGTAAATAACTGGGTAACCAAGTCGTAAATCCCCAAAAAGTAATATCAAATAAAAACCAGATTAATGACAGCTTCCATAATAAAGGCATTTTCAACACATCAGCTAGCGACTGACTATTATTGCGCAAATTGACGTTATGATTAGGGGTATTAAAATTGTCATTGTATTCTTGTAGTTCATGCAGTTCTTCAGGCTTGATTAAGGGATTTTCAGCAGGATGATTGGATATCAAACGGTAGATAAGATAACCTAATACTAATCCGGGCAGGCTTAACAGAATGAAAACGGCACGCCAACCTAACCATTCGATAATTGTCACCGCAACGATGACCGAAATAGCAGGCCTAATGTATTGACAGAAGATTGAATCGCAGTGGCTCGACCTCGTTCTTTAGTAGGAAAATAAGTGGCAATGGTTTTCCATGATGAAGCAGGAAACCCGCCTTCTCCTAGACCAAACAGAAATCTGACTAATAACATTAAAGGCAGAATATAGATTAAACCTGTGAAAAAAGTAAAAACTGACCACCAAACGATGGCGAATGCCATGACTTTACGGGATCCAAATCTATCGGATAAATACCCGCCCGGTATTTGAAAAAGGGCATAACCAATAAAAAAAGCACTGATAATTGATGCTTGTTCTATTTTATCCAACCCTAAATCGTCACCTATAAAGGGAAGCGATACATTCATCACCATTCGATCGAGAAATGATACTAACCAAGCAGACCATAATAACAACAGGACACTATAACGACCTTTCCACTTTTTAGGATGATATCCCGATGTCGGCTTTTTATTTGTTAAGATACTCATAGAATTTCCTTAAGTATAATTAGGCTATTGTCCTCCATCACTCAAATCAATGAGCAACGAATCACAACGCTTTTAGACGCTAATTTGATAATCTGCTTTTATTGCAACCAATAACAACTAACTTACTTTTCGATATAAATGGTGTATCTAATACTTTTAATAGTCATAAGATCAGCTCACCTTAGTGAGCTTTATAACGATGACGATATATTACGAATTTTGATAAATGTTCCAGGCAGCTTGAAGACCAGCACCTTGTATGGTTTTAAAGCCAAGACGGTTTAACACGGCTTCAAATGCGGTCAAGGTTTGTAAAACACACTGTTTTCTGGCGTTATATCCCATTGTGCCAATGCGCCAAACATTCCCTTTAAGTGGGCCAAAAGATGCCCCTATTTCGATACCGAAATCATTCAGCATTAGGTTACGAACTTGTTGGTCGTCGATATTTTCAGGACGCATAACCCCAACCACATTATTCATTTTGTATTTAAGATCGCCAAAAAGTTTAAGCCCCATCGCTTGCAAACCTGCGACCATTGCCTCGCCATTAATACGATGACGTTCAACGACATTATCTAGTCCTTCTTGTAATACAATACGGGCACACTCTCTTGCGGCGTAAAGCATCGAAGTAGCTTCTGTATGATGATTAATGCGTTCCGCCCCCCAATAGCGGATGATCATATCGATGTCAAAATAGTTAGAATAGATGATTTCGTCATTACCACTGGTATCACCCTCTGCACGAATGCCTAATTCAACGCATTTGCGAGCTTGAATAACGTCGACCATTGCCGGGCTTAAGGTTAATGGTGCAACACCCGGTGGGCCACTTAAACATTTTTGTAAACTGACTGATACCCCATCGAGTTGCCATTTATCCACTTCCAAAGTATTACCGACGATTGAAGCAGTCGCATCAACATACGACAACACACCATGTCGGCGACAAATTTCACCGATTTTATCAAGCGGTTGAAGTAACGTTGTCGAAGTATCGCCCTGAACACAAAGTAATAATCTCGGTTTCACTTTTTTGATCGCATCTTCAATCACATTAGGATCAAACACTTCACCCCATGGTACTTCAATCGTGTGGACTTGTGCTCGACAACGATGGGCAATTTCGCATAGCAATAATCCAAACCGACCAAAAACCGGTACCAAAACTTTATCACCCGGACGAATAGTTGAGATTAAGACCGCTTCAATTCCTGCTCGTGCTGTGCCATCAATCACAAAAGTTTGCTCATTGGTGGTTTTGAAAATATCTCGATACAGTGCCATTGTTTGATTCATATAATCCGTCATAACTGGATCAAATTGACCAATTAATGGCGCAGCCATAGCACGGGTCACTCTTGGATCGGCATTAATTGGCCCCGGTCCCATGAGTAAACGCATTGGCGGATTAATTTGATCATACTTATCTAGGTCTAACATATTATTTTTCCTTTATTAATATCAAATTTGTTAATTAACAATGTCTACTTTAAGAACGAATTGGATTACCTTTTTTTATCAATATTTTTTAAAAAACGTAGCGCAATAGGATGATGATATTTAAACAAATTGACGATTTCATTCATCACTTTACCCATATTCGATTTTTTCCATGCTAACGAAAGTGGTGAGGGTTTGCGTTCATTAATCACTTTGCATTCAATTAATTCCCCCGTCTCCAAATAGGGTTGACACAAAGAGCGAGGCAAAAATCCAATACCAAGCCCTTTTAAATGACAAGCCAATTTAGTTGAAATATCCGGTACGATGATTTCGGTCTGACTTGGCAATAACCATGCCACACGTTTATTCATGTGAATAGAGGTGTCTTCAACATTGATTGCAGGATATTTACGCAGTGCATCATTTGATAAAGGAGTATCTATACGAGTGATAGGATGATGCTTAGCTGCTACAAATGCCCAAGTTATTTCGCCTAATGGGAAGATATTAATCATATTATCCAGTGATTCCGTGCCTGTTGCCCCAATAGCAAGATGACATTCTCCATGTAACAATGAATCCCACACCCCCATATAAACTTGGCGATTAAACGTAAAATGGGTAAAAGGAAATTTTTCCAGTAGATAATCTAGCAGTTCTGTAATAGCGTCGCTGTCATATAATAGGTTATTAATGGTTAAATTGACTCTACGTTCAACGCCATCACGAATTTGTTGTAACTCTTCGGGCATTGAATTTAACCATAATAACCACTGACTACAGTGCTCATAAAGGTGTTGACCGGCAAGCGTAAGTGAAACGGTTCGAGTGGTTCGTTCAAATAGCTGAGTGTTGAGTTCAGCTTCTAATGATTTTATTCGATAGCTAATTGCGGCTGGGGTTTTATATAATAACTTTGCGGCTTTAGAAAAACTGTTACACTCAACAACTTTAGTAAAAGTGCGCATGGTTTCTGTATCTAACATACTTCAATCCCTTATGACAAAACGATCGATACCAAGCCAAATACCAAGCAACAGATCAGCCCCTGAAGTATGACCATAATTTGATATCTCAGCCAAAGATCGATGTTGATATTTTTGTTGATTGAGTGCGGTTATAACTTGCAGTACTTGTAATGAAAATCTTCCTTGCAGGGCATGACGTAAAAAAGTCGCACTAATAGTTGTCGTTAAAGAATCCAGATCAAGCTTAAGTATGGCACGTTGTAACAAGTTACATCGACGATAAAAACGCTGATCACTTAATAGTACTGCAATCATGCCAATCAAAATATCATCAAAGCTGGGGGTTAATCCTGCTCCTAGACCAATAAAAGGGGTAATATCATCAGAATATCCATTTAATAATGCGTCAATTTTGTCACAAAACTGGCACAATTCAGGCGCCCTTTTTTCAGTAATATTTTGTCTTAACTCGCCAAACAATCCTGTAGGATTATTGATCTGCTTGAATAATTGAGCAACGCCATTTTTATCATAATTGGTAAGCGGATAAGGAAGTAATTGCAAAGAGCAGATGTGTGTTTTTGCACTAATTTGAATATGTCCGATAATTAAGTCACCCGTTGCTAATTGTTCGATTGGTTTATGACGTTGAGTTAGTGTCTGTTTGATTAAATCAAATTGAGCACTTTTTAGTACCCAACCCATTGGCGACAAACCGTGACCATAACGGTGTAAAGTGATAAGCTGCTTTGCATTATTAATCAGATTAATGGTATGTTCATGCAGACTAAATAGTGTTAAATCACTCACAGTAATTGGTACATGGGCACTTTTAAGCAATGGCTTTATAGATTGCGTAATACGTTTTGATGTATGGCAAACTCCCTGCCGATTAAAATCGGCAGAGAATGGTGAGAGCCATTGCTGATTTTCAGCTTGTTTATCGGTACGATGACAATCTGCAAGTTCCTGATTCATAAATTACACTTTCAATTTTATCGCTAATGCCTCAAGCGCTTTTTCAAAACAGGCTAACGGCGCACGCACCGTTCCTGCACCAATTTGACCCACACCTGCTTGTTTATGGGCAATTCCTGTATTAATTAAGGGCGTAATACCGGTTTCTACAATCAGACGTAGATCTAATCCCATACAACATCCTTGAAAGTTCCAAGACGGTATTTGTAGTTGCATATTATGTTCTAAAAAGATTTCGCTCATCTCTTCTGATACTTCATATGCAACATCCGCGCCACCTGCGCCAACAAAACGGGTTACACCTGGTGCAGCAACCATTGCCGCCCCACCAATACCAAATGTTTCCGTAATTGCACTATCACCGATATCGGGGTTCGCATCCTTTTGGGAGTATCCGGTAAAGAAAAGTCCTTGTGGTGTGTTAACGGGTGCAGTAAACCATTCATCACCCAGTCCACTGACTTTAATGCCAAAATCTTTACCATTACGTGTCATCGCAGTAATAATAGTGCCGGCTTGGATCTGTGCTGCGCTATCCATAACTGATTTACAATATGCCATGGCCAAATTCAAAAAGAATTGGTCGGTGACACTTAAAAAATCAAAAATCTTCGCCATTTCTTCTTTACTACGATTAAGCAGAGCTAATTTAGGTGATAAGGTACGAAGTAATAATGCCGATGCAGCAATATTGCGTTGATGAAACTCATCCCCCATTGAAATGGCTTGAGCCATCAGTGCGGTTAAGTCGATTCCTTTTTCAAATAATTTTAATGCTTCATTAAGCGCCGGCGCTAATGACGTTTTCATCCAGTGATGACGATTTAACACCTCTTGCCCATAGGCACCAAAACGCATGACTTTCCCAATACCTTCATTCAAATTGCAGTAAGCTCGGTTGCCATGAGTAATATTTTCAACCACAACAACAGGCATATTTGCCGAAGTAATCCCACCCATAGGGCCAACAGCATGAACCGAATGACAAGGTATAAATTCCACTTTACCTGTCGTTAGCAAAGCTAGTGCCTGTTCTTCATTTTGCGCCCAGCCTTCAAATAAACAGGCACCAATACAGGCACCTTGCATTGGTCCAGTCATGTCCGGCCATATAATCGGTGGGCCTGCATGTAATAATTTGTAACCTTGTGCCAAAGTCGGGATCGCTTCTTTAGCAGCAATAACACCAACCCAATGCGGTCTTGCCACTTTAATTATTTCAATAATGGCCTGATTTGCTTCATTAATTGATGAGTTCATTGTTACAACCTCTTAGTTTAATTTTTTCAAAATAGCCGCTAATTTTTGATTGCCACCAGCTATCGGTGCCCATTGATAATGCACCACAGGAATATTTGATGATTGCAGATCTTCAGCAAAACTCCGCAAACCGGCATTAATCACACTGATATGATCAAGTAAAGGGTAAGGTTTTAAGCAATCAATCTTATTTGCTGACGTAATTAATTTTGTGGCTAATAAAATGGCTTCAGGTAAATTATCCATTACGGTAATACCTGCCGATTGAAGTGCTGCAATTTGCTTACTACGACATTGTGGATCGGATTCAGATCCTGTCACCGTGGCAATAGCAATTAAGGGATGATGAGAAGATCGTTGAGCGATAGCCTTGTTGTAACCTGAGATTATTGATTCAGCCGGATTCGCATTTGCGCCATAGCCTATGACCAGATCCAGTAACAATACCCCCACCCCTGTTTGCTCGCCCAATTGTGCTATTGCATGTTCACGTATGGATGGGTCAATCATGGGATGTGGGCGCCCAACGGTATAAAAGTCATCGCCCAGATCGATAATTTTATGACCTTGCTGATCGAACATGATACCTTTGTCGTGGTTATCACTGAGCAAAAGATTGAGTTGATTAGCCAGCAACATTGCGGCTTCCGATGCTAATGTACCACCGGTATATAATCCCATAATGGTTTGATGATCCACACTAGGCAACGTGCTCATCGCACTTTCAACTTTGGCTAATAAACAAGCTAATCTAGCTGCTTCATCTAACGTGCTGGCAAAAAAAATATTATCGTCTTGCCGTTTATCAATACGGGAACCTAAAAAGAGCGCCACAATAGGTTTAGCTATTTGCTTCATTGCATTAATCACTTTTATACGGACACTTTCAGCTGGCGGTTTGGAAATAAAAGTAATGACTTGCGTTTGCTTATCAGCCGCTAGCATAGTTAATGCGGTTAATGCGCTAATCCCCCCTACTGCTTGCGATAAATCACGTCCGCCAAGTCCAATTGCTTGTGTAATTCCCTGATTGAGTAATGCAATTTGTGAAATCACTTCTTGAATGCCGGTTCCCGATGCCCCAATCACCCCAATATTACCCTTAGGTATCACGTTAGAAAATGCCAATGGCGCCCCAGCGATGATTGCCGTTCCACAATCCGGCCCCATGACAATAAGATCTTTTGCTGCTGCGCTTTTTTTCAAACGGATTTCATCTTCAAGCGACACATTATCGGAAAATATCATGACATTTTTATTTTCATCTAACGCTTGTTCTGCCAATTCTGCTGCATATTCACCGGCAATTGAAATAAGCACCAAATTAGCATCAGGCAGTTTTCGATTAGCGGTTGCCAAACGTCTTGCTTTTAGTAATTTACTGCCCCCTTGCTGTTGCTGAGCAATATTTTTTAAAGCTTCTTCAAGTTGTGAACGAATTAAATCTATGGCATCGCTAGCATCATCATGCGTTTTAATTGCTACACAGATATCATTAGGCGTTGCTTGATTGAAAGTATCACTCCAAAATCCCGTGGCTACAAGCAATGATTTATTGGCTGGTGTTCCCATCATAACGGAAACTTCATCGACTTCTTCAAGGTTACTCAGCTTTTTAGATATCAACATGAGGCTAACAGAATCCTGAAAACTACCTTTTTTTATGAAAGATTGAATCATGAGAATTGGACCTCTCAGTTATTAAATTATTGTAATAAATGCTGTAATGGTAATTGGAAATAAATAGATATGCGCTTGCTAGATGTTAAAAGACATTTTCATTGACGCGATAAATTATCCTACTCAGTCATACCCTACTATCCGCTTTGAATCTGTTTTACAACAACAATATTGCGTTAACCTATTAAATCTAACTATCAGACTATATTTATATATTACGTAAAAAAAGCGGAATAAATAGGTCATAAGTCACAAAACAATCATCTATATCATTAAATAAATATGAATATAATCATGAAGATAAATTATTATTAAAAAATTTTTTATAATAATAACCCATTAATTTAATTAAATTTTATAAATCTAAAATAGTTAGTTTGATCACATTATTCTCTGCTATTAATAGATAGTCTAAACGGCAAATAAACAATTATCGAATTTGTTCCAGAACTAAAAAACTAATTAAAAACGAATAGTTAAAAAGAGTTAAAGCAATTTTTCTAAAAGAATGGTTAATGACAGGTAAATGCTTATGAATATCTTGTATGATGATGTGGCTAATGCAGTTAAATGGATATCAAGTTTTGGCGGGCTTGAACAAGGCGGTACCACCCGACTGCTATATACACCAGAATGGCTGACCGCCCAAAATGCCTTAAAAGACAGAATGACGCAATTCGGTATGGAAAGCGACTTTGATGAAATAGGCAATCTTTATGGACGATTCAAAGGTAGCAAATATCCGGATGAAGTCATTATGTCTGGATCGCATGTTGATACCGTTGTTAACGGTGGCAAACTTGACGGGCAACTTGGTATTATTGCTGCGTTACTTGCCATGCAATACTTACATCAACATTATGGTCAACCGTTACGAACACTAGAACTCATCTCAATGGCAGAAGAAGAAGGTAGCCGTTTTCCGTATGTTTTTTGGGGAAGTAAAAATGTGTTTGCCATTGCCGATCATCGTGATGTTAATGACATTGAAGATAGTGACGGAATCAAATTTGTTGATGCCATGAAAGCATGTGGATTTAATTTCAAAACTCAGCCTGCACGCACCGACATTAAAGCTTTTCTAGAAATTCATATCGAACAAGGTGGCGTGCTTGAAAAAGAACAAAAAAGTATCGGTGTGGTGACAAGCATAGTTGGTCAGCGCCGTTATAACATCCGCTTAATTGGCGAAGCTAACCATGCCGGCACAACACCAATGGGTTATCGTAAAGACGCAGTTTATGCCTTTAGTCAAATCTGTTATCAATCAATTAATAAAGCCATAAAAGTGGGTGATCCCTTAGTCCTGACTTTTGGGCACGTTGAACCTAAACCGAATGTTGTAAACGTCGTGCCGGGTGAAGTGCTATTCACGATGGATTGTCGCCATACCAATAAAGCGGAACTCGTCGCCTTCACCGAAGAGATTGAAGCAGATATGATTCGAATCGCCCATCAACTTAATCTTGAGATCGAAATCAATCGCTGGATGGATGAAGATCCCATTCCTATGGACACTAAATTAATTCATCTGCTAGAAGAAATTTGTGATCAAGAAGGATTAAGTTATCGGGTAATGCATAGCGGTGCAGGCCATGACTCACAGATTTTCGCGCCTCGTGTTCCAACAGCAATGCTATTTGTGCCGAGTATAAAAGGCATTAGTCACAATATTGCCGAAGATACCAAAACCGAAGATTTAGTTGAAGGCATTAAAGCGCTCACTTATGCCTTATATAAACTAGCTTATCAAGAGTAAGAGGAATCAATATGACCACGACAGAAAAAACAGGCGGTATTCAATATTGGCATAAAATCGTCGTATTATTATGTCTGGGTTGGACAGTGATGTGGATCTATCGCCCTGTGCTAACCGCTATCTTTCCTGAAGTTCAACAAACTATAGGCCCTCAATCCAATACAGAACTTGGACTTATTGCAAGTTGCTATTTTTTTGCTTACACCGCAATGCAAATTCCGGCAGGCATTCTTGTCGATCGATTCGGTAAAAAAGCCGTGGTGATTCCAGGATTTTTACTCTTTACCATAGCGGCATTAATCATTGGTAATGCACATTCAATTATGATGATTTATGTCGGTAGCTTATTGGCTGGATTAGGATGTGGCTCTTATTATGGATCAGCTTGGTCACTTTCTGCTGAAAACATTCCTTCGCAACATCGCGGTTTTGCTTCTGCCATTATTAATACTGGTTCAGCATTAGGAATGGGGATCAGTCTACTTGCCACCAGCTTTTTGGTCAAATCATGGGGAATGCCTTGGGAGTATATGCTATACATCATTGCAGCCTTATTACTTTGTTTAGTGGCAGGGTTTGCCCTGATTATTAAGGAAACGCCAAAACAAAAACAAAATCAAAGTCAATCATCGTCAGCAAAAGAAGCGGTCACATCCGCTGACGAACCGAACGCCAAACACCGATTTTTTAGTAGTCAAATGGTGGCTTCTTATATTATGTATTTTGCAACCTGCTATGGGTATTACATGATAGTTAGTTGGTTACCTAACTTTCTCGAAACCGAGCGTGGCTTTACGGGTGGAAACATTGGATCTGCATCGTCTTTGGTTGCCTTTGCTGCCATACCCGGGGCGTTAATCATCAGTAAAATATCAGATAAATACCAAAATAAACGGCTGTTTTTCATTATTGTACTTGAGTTAATTGCAGCAGCGACCCTGTTAACGACCGTACAAGCAACAACCATCACGTTATTGCTAGGTGGGCTCATTTTTTATGGACTGTTTGGTAAATTGGCGGTAGAGCCTATCCTCATCTCACACGTGGCTGATACAGCACCGAAAACAAATTATGGCACTTCGTTTGGAGTATTTAACTTTTTTGGTATGAGTTCATCGGTAATTGCACCGCCATTAACCGGTTATTTAGCTGATCTGACCGGAACAAAAATGACAGGATTTTACGTGGCAATCTGCATTTTAATTATCGCTACGCTGCTTTTTTTCCTAATCAACATGCGTAAACATATCACCAATTAACAAATCAATCATTGCCGATCCATTGCGGTAGTCGGCAATAACTATATTGCTTTAAAACGATGCTGTTTTACAGGCTAGTTGCCTTTTACCCTAAAAAAAAAACGAACAGCAAAGTATAAGATTATTATTTTTCAAGGAGATAAATATGGGGTACTTCAATCACAATACTGGTTATCCAAAAGATTTGCTGGCTTCCAGAGCCATCATCAAACGACAAAATTATGCGCTTATTCCACCTGATGGATTAGTCAAAAATGTCATTCCGGGATTCGAAAATTGTGATATCACTATCTTATCGACACCTAAGTTAGGTGCATCCTTCGTAGATTATCTTGTCACCATGCATCAAGACGCAAAAAATGTACAAGGTTTTGGCAACGAAGGGATTGAACTTTTTGTTTATGTCCTTAGTGGATATATTACCGCCACCGCAGATAGTCAATCGTTTAGATTAAAGACTGGTGGCTATTTATATTGTCCTGCTGGGGTAAAATTATATCTACACAATCATGCCGAAAGTTCACGATTATTTCTCTACAAAAGACGTTATATCCCCTTAGCAGATTATCAAACTCGCATTATTTCCAATCACGTTCAGCAGTTAGAAAGCTTAAATTATGAAAATATGGATAACGTATTTATCCAAGACTTATTACCTAAAGAACTTGGATTTGATATGAATTTCCATATTTTAACCTTCAATCCCGGCGCCAGTCATGGGTACATTGAAACCCATGTCCAAGAACATGGTGCTTATCTGCTAAGTGGTGAAGGGATGTACCTACTTGATAATGAATGGATCCCCGTTAAGAAAGATGACTATATTTTTATGGGTGCCTATGCCTTACAAGCCTGTTATGCCGTTGGTAAAGTGCCTTTAAGTTATATCTATTCTAAAGATTGTCATCGAGACGTTGCTATCTAATCAATCGATAATAAGACAACGTAAACTTAAAAACGGATAAATCCAATAACTTTAACAAATGATCAAGGAAACCATATGGAACTGATTGTCATTGCTTTAGGTGGTAATGCAATTGCCAAACGTAATGAACCTTTATCGGTTGAGAATCAATATCAAAATATTCATTCTACAACCAAATTAATTGCCAAATTAGCAGGTAAATATCGATTAGTCATTGTACATGGTAATGGTCCGCAAGTGGGACTTTTAGCCTTGCAAAATGCAGCTTATTCAAAGGTACCGGCTTATCCGCTTGATATATTAGTTGCGCAAACTCAAGGCATGCTAGGATATATGATAGGTCAAAGTTTACAGCAACAACCTAATGTTACCCAGGTGGTCACGTTACTTACGCAAGTGGAAGTTGATAAATATGATCCTTCGTTTACTCACCCGACAAAATTTATAGGGCCGGTCTATCCACCCGAACAACAAAATCAACTCAAACAACAATATGGTTGGATATTTAAACAAGACGGTCAATACATTCGACGGGTAGTCCCCTCCCCTAAACCCAAAAAAATTTTGGAAATTGCAACCATTCAAAAATTGCTGAATGACAATACTATCGTGATCTGTAATGGGGGTGGTGGTATTCCTGTTATCAGCACTGACCATGGCTACCAAGGAGTGGAAGCGGTCATTGATAAAGATCTGTCTGCTGCGCAATTAGCCATACAGCTACAAGCTGATCACCTAATGATATTAACCGATGCTGATGCCGTTTATGAAAACTGGGGGTCACCACAACAAAAAGCACTTGATCATGTTGATACTGAACGCCTAAAACCGCTTGCTATCGATGATGGTGCTATTGGCCCTAAAGTCAAATCCGTCATTGAATTTGTCGAAAAAACAGGGAATACAGCTTATATCGGTACCCTAACAGATATTGAATCCTTATTAAAAGGTCAAAAAGGAACCGTAATAAAAAACCATTCCATGGATAAATAGAATCCATTCAGAGGAGTACAAACATGAGAGTAGACCGAAAAACATTACATAATTTAATTGCGAAAAAACTACATAAAGCAGGATTAAGCAAAGAACATGCTGATATTGCTGCCGATGCACTAGCCTTTGCTGATGCAAGGGGAATACACTCACATGGAGCGGTAAGAGTTGAATACTATTCTGAGCGGATAGCCAAAGGCGGCATGACCACAAATCCCAATATGACCTATAAAGAAACCGGGCCAGCTAGTGCGATTCTCGATTTTGATAATGGATGTGGTTTGGTTGGCGCAAAAATTGGTATGGATAAAGCGATTGAACTAGCCAAAAAAAATGGCGTTGCCGTTGTCGGTATTCGACGCATGTCACACAGTGGTTCATTATGTTATTTTACTGAAATGGCAGCCGCTCATAATCTTGTTGCTATCTCAATGTGTCAATCTGATCCGATGGCGGTACCTTTTGGCGGTGCCGAAGAATTTTTTGGCACTAATCCTATCGCCTTTGCCGCCCCTTCTGCTGATGAAAGAGTCGTATCATTTGATATGGCAACGACTGTACAAGCTTGGGGTAAAGTATTGTATGCTCGCTCTAAAGGTGCAGCAATCCCCCCTACTTGGGCTGTTGATGAGCAAGGTGAAGCCACTACCGATCCTTATAAAGTCAATGCCTTATTACCTATTGCAGATGCAAAAGGATATGGATTAATGATGATGGTTGATGTGTTATCCGGAATTTTGCTTGGTGTACCATTTGGTAAAAACGTGTCTTCGATGTATGCCGATTTATCCAAAGGACGTAATCTAGGGCATTTACATATTGTCATTAATCCAGAATACTTTGTTGGGCTTGAAGTATTCAAAAAAAGCATGTCTGCGATGTTAGACCAATTGAAACAGGTAAAACCTGCAAAAGGCAATAGTGAAGTATTCTTCCCTGGTGAAAGAGGAAAAAAACGGGAAGCAGATTATATTAAAAATGGGATCGAAATCGTGGATGATATTTATCAATATTTGATTAGCGATGATGTTCACTTTGATCGTTACGATCACAAAAATAAATTTGCAGAATAAAAAGGGTTAATCATTAAGAGTGATTACAAGCTAAAAATAACCTTTTATAGTTGCATTATAATAGTTAAGTATAGAATTTATTGATTTTGTTGATGATGTATCCCTGTGTATACAGGGAACTCGTCTTTAGCAAAGCGTTAATATTCTTTTTTTCTTGTTCTAAATCATGTTTTTCTGATTCTTGTTCGCTTGCATCCATCTTACTAACATATGCATCACGTTTTGCTTCATCACCGTCTTTTATATAACCCAAATAGTTTTCCGCATCATCGGTCATTTCACTGTTTAATGCTTCCCATTCCGGTCGCTTTCCTTCTGCATTCAGCTTTTCATACCATTCACTTTGATAATGAACTAACAGCCGTCCCAGTGCCGTTGTTAAGTGTGGTTTGTCGGATATTCCTTTAAAACATCCCTGTGTTAATGTCGCATATTTATTACTATTTTGAATATATTGCTTGTCTAATATTGTTAAGGTCTCTTTGAGGGTTGGCTTATAGTTCTCCAGTGAAGCATTATCCTTATTTCGGGTTATCGCTTTTTTTGCACTCAGGTAAAACTCTTTTAAACTGCTGGTTTCTGTAATCTGTTTAAAACTAAACCACTCCCAACCACTGACTTTCTTCACGCCCTCACTGCCAATAAATGTCCATCCTTTAATAGAAACATTTTGACTATCCACTGCATGCTCTATCCATAACCATAATGTCCCCTTTTCATCCATGGCTCGTTTATCATTCTTGATTAAATCTTCATCATTCATATTCAGTAGCAACGATGGTGTATCGACTTCATTTTTACTGGTTGTTAACTCACTCTGTTGTAATGGAAACTTGCTCCATGCGGGTGTGGTACTGGCTAAATCTTTTAGATTACCTTTTTCTTTTAGTTTATCCTGTATCTCTTTATTATTCTCTATCCATAATGTTTTAGTTTCACTTTTCGATGTTTGAATCTCTATTTGGAACCAGTTGATATTCTGTTCTTTACTTAATATTTTTATTTCCGAGTCTTTAAGACGCTCACCGACTTTTGTATCCGATTCTGATGCTGACGCCAGTAATTTTGCACCTTTTAATATTATCATTCTTGGTAAGTTAGCTCGATAACTGTAGGCTGTCTGTAGGCTGCGAGATAATTTTCACCCACAATAAAGAGCATTTCGTTCATATAAATCGCTTTATTTCCATTGAGTAGATATTTAGCTAATGGTGATTTGTCGATATTGTCAAATGCGATATATTCCAACTCGTCACTAATATCTATATTAAATTCTTTAAAATTTTCGACTTGCTGTTGATAGCGTTTTTCATCACCAAATAACTGTTTTGACTTCGCTTTACCAAAGGTAAATGAATGGGCTTGTTGATAATTTACACAAAGCTTTTTATTAGCAGGATTTAAGGTTAGTGTGATATCATAAAGTTCATCGATTCTCACACTTTCAAAGCGCATATAATTATTTGCTTGTTGACTGGTTAGTAAAAGGCTTTTTGTTGAATGTATTTTGTTATCTTTAACCGCTAATTTACTGTAGCAATTTGACGTGACAGGTAATTCTTGAAACTTCCCTTCTTTTGTCACTTGAAAATGTTGTACTTCTACTGTTTCATCTTCAAAACGTTGGCGACGCTCAATAAAATAGTTTTTGTCAATGGTAAAATAATGATAACCAACCATGTAACCGCTACCGCCAGGACCGCCTCGAGTTGTAGTCCGATAACCAAATAACACCAGTTTATCTAGAACCTTATAATCATTAGAAAACAGATATAAATAGGAATCAACATCACCACTATCCCAACTTACATCAATAAATATTGGATTTATAATCGATGAAATAGAAGGATACTTTGCTCCGGATATATATATTGCAACCCAAGGAAGATCTAAAAAATTTTTAAAATGAATGGATAACGGTTTTAATACGCGCTCTTGATATAGCATAAAAGCATCATCTTGGTTAAATGGAACATTGATTGTGGGTAACGGAGGGACTTGTTTAATAAATTCTTTTTCAAAATAAGGCTTTGAATAAAATACTGGCTTACCATTTTTTCCAAACAGAAGCAGCATATCATCCAATAATAAGGCCTGCCGATTTTGTGTTACATACTGTTTTAATAGGCTATTATCAATATTTTTATCAAACTGAAGATAAGTAATGTTATCTTTTAATTTAATATTATAACTATGCTCTAATAATGTTTGCTTCTTTTTTAAATCAATATATGCTTGTTCAATATTATTACTTTTAAAAAAATCTTCTATAGGCATCGTATTACGTTTAATCAAAAACGACTGATTATTGAAATAAAATTTATTACCACGCAATTTTATATCAAAATCAATCGTTGTTTCATCTACCAATGTATTGCTAATACCATAAATAATTCCCCAATTATCTGGCGCTTTTTTTTCATCAGCTATCGCTGATGATACGATTAAATTTAATAATAGAGAAAATAATACAATATAGTAATTACTTTGTTGCATATTGTTAACCTTTATTAGTGATTAATGTTTGCATTGATATGCCATTAGCTTGTTCAACACTTTTGGCAAAGTATTCATCTTTCAAATAAACTAATTGAAAACTTCTGACATCATAATGTACCCATGTTGATGCTACAGCTTTATCTGTAGATATTTTTACTCGATTTCCTGGCTCTAAAGAAACAAAATTTGGTTTAGCCCATCTGTATTGAGCATCACAATACTTAATCATCACTTCTCTTGCATCATCACACAAATTAGCTTTTGTAATTTTTGGATTGTCGTAAACCATATGAATATCTAGCGCTTTTCCCATATGATTCGTGGTTTGTCTGTCCTTATGAAATTTATTATCCCTCCAACAGCGGTATCCGGATTCAACTTTTTCAATTTTCATATTTCGTTGATCAAAGTGTTTCAAATAAAATTTCCAGGCTCTTAATACCCAAAATAACGTTCTATGTAACCCGGGATATTCATACTGTCTCAACATTTCAACAGGATCTTCCTTCTGTTTTTGCTCAGAATACCTCCCAAGCCCAAATCCTCCACATGCTTTAATCTCAACTTCTAATTTGTATGTTGAACATTTACACTTAGCTTGAGCAAAATATGTTTCTATTGGATATTCCTCTTGAAACTTATCAATCGCTTCAATTACTTGCATATCAACAACACCCGTTTCTTCAACTTTCATATAATCACGTTGAAACTGTTTGATCATGTTTTCTGTTCTTTCCGTAAACTCATCAGTCGGGACATTGCCACCAAAACCGGCAAGACGGATATTGATTTCTCGAATTATTTCATCTTTATCACCTTTTTGGAAAAGCACTTTATTATCAGAGAAATAATTTACCATAGATACCGGATGTATAAACCACACCCGACCATTTTGACTTAACGTGGCAAGCGTTGATGAAGTTTGGGTTTGTTTACTTGAGGCGTCTGCTGATTGCTCTTTTTTAGTTTCTGCGTCACTTTGTTCTGTCTGTTGACTTTGCTTAGCTAAACCTTTGGTGACATCATCCCACCAGAGCATTTTTGTCGCTTTTTCTTTGCTTTTTTCCCATAATTTATACTTCTCTTCTAACTCATTTATTTTCCCCAATAAGTTAAGTTGCTCTTGTGTTAATTTCTTTTCGGGTGCATCTTCATAACCATCTGGAAAACGTTGATAATCTCTTCTTTGTTGTTCTAAGCCTTGTTTTATTGATTC
>NZ_JBIDFH010000010.1:0-91255 GCF_046635745.1 Gilliamella sp. CG35 | reverse complement strand
AGGTTTACGTTTTGCGATTCGTGAAGGTGGTCGTACTGTTGGTGCGGGTGTTGTTGCTAAGGTTATTAAATAATTTAAGACCTTCTATCGCATCACCGATGCAAACAAGTAAAAAAGGCGTACATTGTGCGCCTTTTTTATTTAAAATATTAATACCACAATGCTAAACAAAGCTAGCATGGTTTTATCTGCATTCTTCTATTTCGTCATTATTATAATGAACAATATGAAGAATATAAAAATGTTATATCCATTCAATCCTATCTTGTTTTATCGCTGTGTCCAAGTGTTACCTATACGCTATTGTACTTGATATACAGCCAATTATGAGTTTTAAAAAAATACGAGAGTTACACTCTATTAATACCGTTATATTGGGCTTGCTAAACAAGCCGAAGAGATTCTAAAAGCTGTCAAAAAATTAAATAATACAATCCAAATGCGATTTATGCTTGCGATCTTGTCATGGGCAGAAGCATCTATAGACTGTTCATTACCATAAAATAACATTGATTTTAATAAGCAGCGATTAAACAGTTTTAATTTATCACTTCAAATTTATTGAGGCTACAAAGACTATACTGATCTACTATTGAAATGAAATTCAAATTAGTAATATAGAATTTTATTATTAATTAATAAGCTATATTTGAGTATAATGCTTTATTTAAAGTACTACGATTTGCGAGTTTTTGAATGGAAACAAATTTAATAAAAGCAATTTTGTATTTAGTAAAATCACCTGTATATCAGATACAACAAATGAATGATGGAAAAAATAGAGTCAATAACCAAGGTAAAGGACTTGAAGAATATATCATTAACTTATTCTGTGGAACTGTAGGTGAACTAGACGAACAAATGTGTATTGCTAAACGAAGTAAATTATTTAGCTACATTGGAAATCAAAATAATCCTCCTGATGCCATGATCTATGCAGGTGATGCGATAGAAATAAAAAAAATAGAAACAGCAAACGCGGCTATTGCACTAAATTCATCTTACCCCAAAGCAAAATTATTTTCCAACAGTTCAATGCTTGCAACTTCTTGTATTACTTGTGAAGATTGGATTGAAAAGGACATGATTTATGTTATAGGGCAAATTAATAAACAAAAATTACTCAATTCTTTATGCTTTGTTTATGGTGTAGATTATGCGGCCAGTTTAGATATTTACGAAAGAATTAAATTAAAAATTAAACAAGGAATTCTAACCATAGAAGATGTTGAATTTTCTGAAACAAAAGAATTAGGTAGAGTAAATAAAGTGGACCCTTTGGGAATTACAAATTTAAGAATACGTGGAATGTGGCACATAGATAATCCTATTAAGGTGTTTAGTTATATATATCAGCCTAAAAAAAATGCTTCCTTTAACATGATGACATTGATTAATGTTGAAAAGTATTCAACATTTAGCGATGAGGATCGCAATGAATTAGAAAAAGCTGCAAAAGATTTAGAAAATTTAGTGATAAAAGACGTAAAAATTAAATGCCCTGATAATCCAGCAAAACTAAAAGATGCTAAACTAATTACCTTTTTCTTATGATAAAAAAGAGTTATATATGAATATTGTTTCTTTGTTTTCTGGAGCTGGTGGGCTTGATTTAGGTTTCAAAAATGCTGGTTTTAAAATTATTGTTGCGAATGAATATGATAAATCCATTTGGGAAACTTATGAAAAAAACCATTCAACACCTTTAATAAAGGGAGACATTCGAAGTATAAACTCTGACACATTTTTAAACAATACTAATGAAATTGATGGAATTATAGGTGGTCCACCATGTCAAAGTTGGTCGGAAGCTGGTGCATTAAGAGGTATTAGTGACGAAAGAGGAAAATTATTTTTCGAATTTATTCGGCTGCTGGAAGATTTACAACCTAAATTTTTTGTTGCTGAAAATGTTTCTGGAATGATGTCAAAAAGGCATTTAGAAGCTGTTCAAAATATAATTGATTTATTTGCTAAAGCAGGATTGGGATATGATGTTTATATCCAAACATTAAATGCTTCTGATTTTGGTGTCCCTCAGGATCGAAAACGAGTATTTTATGTCGGTTTTAGAAAAGATCTTCATGTTAAATTTGAATTTCCAACACCATTAAAAACAAAAGTATCTTTAAAAGATTCTATTTTTGATTTAAAAAACACTGCTGTTCCAGCATTAGAAAAAAATAAATCTCATGGTGATACATTAGCTATACTAAATCATGAATATTTTACCGGTAATTTTTCAACAATTTTTATGTCTCGTAATAGAGTAAGAACATGGGATCAGCAGAGTTTTACTATTCAAGCTGGTGCTAGGCATGCACCTATCCATCCTCAAGCTCCCATTATGATCAAAGTAGATAAAGATAAATTTCAATTTGTTGAAGGTAAGGAAAAATTATATCGACGATTGTCTGTTAGGGAATGTGCAAGAATTCAAACTTTTCCTGACGATTTTAAATTTTATTATAACTCACTTGCCGATGCATACAAAATGATTGGAAATGCAGTACCTGTAAAGTTAGCTGAGGCTGTAGCTAATCAAATCAAACTTTTTTTAGATTAAATAAAAATTTAATATTACTATGTGTTTATTATTTATTTGTCAATAACGTTACGTTTTTATTTTATCAGTAGCCTTTATTTTATATTGAGCCAAGTATAATAAAAGTTAAAATTGAACTTAATTTTTAATATCTACATTAAAGAAGATGAAAAATCAAATATGAAAAATTTTGAATATTATTTCATGATGCGTAAAGAAGATCAGGCTTTTCCAATGATTGATGATTACACCGATACCATGGGTCATGCCGGTGCCATTCTTATCGATGCTAATCATCATCTATTAATGGGCAAAACCGAACCGGGAGGAGATGGTTTAGCGGCTGGGTATTAATATTATTTGAGTAGTGAGTTAATAACTATAAAATGAAGTTTACCAACGCAGAAAATTGCTTTTAAGCTATAACATGATTTAATTTTGATAAAGTCCAGCGTTAAATGTTGGAAGCCTTAAACCGGATAACGATATAGACTCCTCAATAATTTTTACATTGATGCAACAATAAATATTGGCTTGATATTCTTTGCTATAAACAAGTTGTTGTGAGTATTTTTCTGATTTAATTGATGTTTGGTTATAAAGTTACTCAGTTTAATTTTTAAAGCAAAAAATAACGGCGATTTTCGAAAATATGGAAAGCTAAGATAGCTTCATCAAGATTGATTTACTTTTCCCAAATCAAAGCAACTACCCATGTTGAGTGCTGTAAAGATGCCAACGTGATTGATGAAATCCCAATGGCATACAAAGATATTGATGCAGTGATGACCGCGCAAAATGAATTGGTTGAGATAATGCATCAATTAAGGCAAGTGGTGTGTGTGAAGGGATAAAACTATCGAGGAGCAATCCTCGATTTAAATTAATATTTACTGCTATCAACTTTAAATTGCCAAACTTACTAAGCGCCGTAATTGCATTAGTATTTTCTTCAATAAGATCTATGCAGATTTTCCTTTAGGTTAGTGCAATGGGTTTTGCCTTGAAAGCAGTCGTTAAATATTGATGTTCAGGTGTTCAGGCGACCGAGGTGTTCAAAACAACCCCTCCGGCATCCTATTCCACTATGCGTGGTGCGTAAAGGTGAATATTTGAAAGGTTTACGTTAGCTAAAATTTCTAAAATAAATTAATTATCAATTTTTAACGGTTTTAACTGAATGTCAGAGAAATTTTCATATTCGCCTTCCCACCCTGCTTCTCCTGGGATTTTCGTGATCTTTCTCCAACAAATTACATCATTTTTATGTATGCTATTTTGTGAAATTTTTGTTTGAGGAATGCATGATTCAATGTGATTAGATAAATAACTTTCAAGCTTCGTATGATCAAAATTAACTTGATTAAATTTCGAAGCTAATTCAATAAGCGATATTAGAGCTAATAAACTAGCATTTGCACCTTTATATGAAGGAGTCGTTCCTTTATGAATAAAATTATTCCTAGCCGCTCTAGCTTCATTTAGCAAAGAATATAACTTATCAGTGATTAAGCTTTGTTGGAAAAATATTTCAATTTTATGAGACGCATTCCATTGTTGGGACTCTAAAAACTTTCTTCTTTTAGGAATATTAATTGTTTTTGAATCATTAAGAATCAGTTTGTCCCATAAAAATTCAATTAATTGTTCAATCGTTATCCATGAGTTAGCTAATGATTCTCTTAATTGATGATTTTTATAATAAGTAAATGCGCCAATAAAAAGGAAAGGAGATAAATTTGTTAGCTTTGATAGAACCTTATGCCCATAGTTATAAGCCGCAATTAATGAATCTACCATAATTATTTCAGGCTTAAATAATTTTATTGCTCCTAATCTTCCCGCATCACCCTCTCCAATAGCTTGATGAAACTCAGAAAGTTGGCTATAAGTTTGGGTATAACGGTAATAACCTAATTTAGTCATATGACCTTTTGAAATCTCAAAAGGAGTAATTGCTTCAATATAAATTCCCCCTAAAAATATAGATGCTAAAATTCTATTTACTTCATCTATAACCAAATTATCATTTTGATAATTAGCCATGAGTGGAAGGATTAAACTTCCATCAAAACCAAATGTTGCAGCCATTTTGTTTGAAAGATGTGCATTAAAAGCCCGACTAGTACGATGAAGTTTTATATAATTATAATCGCCATTATTTATTTCTTCTAAGGTCGCTTCCCATTTATCACTGCTAGAGCGGGCTATAAGCCTAAATGGTTTTAAGCTGGCAATCAAAACTGGCACATAGATTGATGACATTACTTTATTTACCCTTATCAAATTTTATTTAATTTTAACTATTTTTCTTTTTCAAAATCTTTTGAACCTCTTTTACACCAATTTCCATGATGATCGCAATTTGTTCAACCGATACTTCTTTTCGAGCTAAAGCTTGTACCAATCGTTCTTTTTGTTCTCTTTCTTTTTTCTCCGCCAATTTTGCTATTTTCGCCTTTTCTTCCTTACGAATACGTTCAACTACTTGATAAGTTGGGACGTATTTTAGGCTTTGCTCTAACTCGTCCATAAGTTTAGTACTGCGGAAGCTGATATAGGATTTTGGGGTGATGATTAGGTGGTCGATTAGGTCGATATTTAGAATACGGCCAACTTGAATTAGGCGATCGGTGATATCTTTATCTGCTTCGGATGGCGTCAGCGATCCTGACGGGTGATTATGAACTAATATCACGCGTGAGGCGTTTTTCATTACCGCAACACGAAATACATTCATCGGTTCAACATCGACCGATTTATAACTGCCAAGCGCAATCAGTTCGATATACAGGATATAACCAGCTTGATTCATGCCAATCATCCAAAGATGTTCTTTTTCTTGGTCGATTTGGTTATCACGCAATAACACACGTTGCATAATGCTGTAGACATCGTCTGTGCTTTCAATATAGCGTTTGTCATGCTTGGTTAATTTAATATCCATTTTATCACCTTGTAAAATCACTTAAAAAATAATATAGCATATTTTTCTTAGACTTAGCAGTAGTTAATTAATTTTGGTCATACCTATGATAACTATTTTATGTTTGCCTGATAGGTTCATCGTAAACTACAATAAAAATTATTTAGCATTTTAGTTTGGATTCTAATTTTACTAATTTTTATTATAAAACGCCTAAAATAACAGCAGATAATTCAATATCAACAATCCAATCTAAGGAGTTCAACAGTATAAAATAGTTGGGCGATTTTTTGGCTAGTTCGGACAATTGATTATTGTTTTAAAGCAAGCTTACTTGATATTTTTTGTATCCCACCAATAGAATAATGACAACATAATAAAATTGCCGGATAAATTATAAAATTAAGGGTGAAAAGTGATGTCACACACAAAACACCCATGATAAACTCAATATTAAACAATGATTTATCATAACCGCCACTCATAATTAATATATAGAGAACCGCTAATATAAAGTTAATCAGCACTCCAATAAGTACGCCATAAATTACTAATCCTGTAGGACGTTTTGTTTTTTTTAAAAGCACGATTGAAATAATAAAAAAACAAAAATAACACAAACCATAAAATATTAAATAATGTGATTCTGGTGGAAAACGATGATGTTTTCTTATAATTAAGGAATAACACCATTGGTAACTTATAAATGCTCCAATAACATTAAATATCAATATAATCATAATATTAATTGTTTTCACTAGTTTGTCCTTTTTTATCTTCAATTTCTTTTACTGCTTCTTCCAAAGAGCCTGGTAACAAATAAAGTTCTTGTAGACCATATTCATCTAAAACAGATGAACGGCACGCGCACAATAAAAACCAATAAAAGTCGCATAATTACCATTAATAATTCTTTTTTCAATATTCAGCGCTTGCTCTCGTGTTAAAGTGATTTCACGTTGAGAAACATAATCACCATCTTCCTCATGGTATTTGATAAATTGTTCTATTGAAAAAGGGATGTCTCCATCATCATAAAAAGCTTCTGCTTGTCCTCGATATTGTCGCATGTAATCGCCATTGGGATCAAAAATTAAAGGAGTTTCACCTTTGATATGAATATAAAGTGCAGAATGTGTACCGAATTGTGTGAAATTGTCCCATCTTGTAGTAAATAAATAAGCCTCTACATCTTGCTGACTATTTTTTTCTACTTCATTGCTTAAATTATTATATAGGTCATTTTTTACAAAGGTATTTGTCATTGTAGCAAAATGACTACTTGGATTTTTTACACCAACAAATATAGTACTTTTTGTTGCTATAATCTTATTATAACCGACTGGAGAGCATTTACATGCAATCATACAACCATCATAAGCAGCAGGTTTACCCGCTACGATAAAATTATCAGCACCCTCTATAATTTTTCCAGTACTTTTACATTTAGGACAGTAGGCATAATCCCCAAGACAAGCTACACCTTCAATTGCACAAAAACTTTGATCCGATGCTGAAATGATTTTGCCACCAGTCGTAGTGGTATCACCTAGAACGGCTATCCGTTTACTCATAATGATTTATCTGTTGAATATTTAAACATATAATTGATTATATTGCATTAATTAACCGAATAGCAACACTATTTTATTGGGCTAATAGAGGATAAGGATAGGCGACATTAGTAAACTATTGCTAAGTAGAGCGATGCAAACGTTACCATCTAATATGGCTGACAGCTAAAAAAATAGCTAATTTTTAATTTTAAATCGCAAGAAGATTTAATTCTCCGAAAAGTAAACTATTACGGTAGATACTCCTGAATTATTTTTGCAAAATTTATCCCAACAAATTAAAAAATATTGATATTCATCACTTATGCTAATTAATTACTGTTCAAGTGAGTATAGTTGACGTTCTGATAACCCGTTTTTTATAACAGGAAAGTTAGATTTACACATAAAGAGAGTATGATTTACCCATTATTTTACATGATTTTGATTAACTAACATAAAGGAATTGATGTCCCATATGAACTATCCACAACTTTCGATGAACAACTTATTATGGCGTTTCAATCAAAAAGCCAACACAATAGTTGGCATTTTCTTACTATCAATTTGCTCAATATTTTTTAATCCAATAGAACAAAATGATTTAGCACAAATCCTAGTAACCTGATACAACCGATTCACTATTTAGATGCAACCAATACATTGCCTCATAAGGTTGTAACACCATTTCTGGCTTTAATACAGTTTGGTTTTCATAATTACCTAGCAATCTTTGACAATGACGATTTTCTAACGCTTTAGGTAATTGCCATTTAATCGTATTTTCGGTCAGATTGGCTATTACAAGTAACGTTTGATTATTCCAATGTCTGACATAGCACCAGCAATTAGCAACATCAGGCGTTAGATCTTTATAGTCTCCGAAAATAAAGATCGGATAGGTTTTGCGTAATCTAATTAAAGTTTGATAGCAATAAAAAATGGAATTGGGATCGTCAAGCGCTGACTTAACATTGATTTTTGGATAATTGTTTGCCACCTCGATCCAAGGTTTACCTTGGCTAAATCCGGCATTGACGGTGTTATCCCACTGCATTGGCGTTCGGCTATTGTCGCGTGACTTACTGGCAAGAATCGCTAACATATCAGACTCTGACACACCTTCGGCAATTTTTTCTTGGTAGATGTTAAGACTTTCCACATCTTTATATTGCGAAATATGAGTAAAATGGGGATTTGTCATCCCGATCTCTTCTCCTTGATAAAGATATGGCGTGCCTTGTAGTCCATAAAGAATCATCGCCAGCATTTTGGCCGATTCGCTGTGGTATTGGTCTTCATTACCTAAACGTGACACAATGCGAGGTTGATCGTGATTACACCAGAAAATCGCATTCCACGCCTTTCCGTGCATACCCACTTGCCAATAGCCAAGTATTTTTTTGAGTTCAAGTAAATCGGGCTTAGCCAGCGTCCATTTTTCCCCATTTGGATAATCAATTTTTAAATGATGAAAATTAAACGTCATGGTCAACTCTTTACCAGCCAATGCGGCATATTTTTGACAGTTTTCAAGCGTAGTAGACGACATTTCACCCACGGTTTTTAAACCATTAGGTTGAAAAACATCTCGGCTTATTTCTTGCAAAAATTCGTGTATTTTCGGGCCGTCTGTATAATATCTTCGTCCGTCACCATTCACGTCATCCGGAAAGTCTTGCTGTTTAGAGACCAAATTAATCACATCAAGCCTTAATGCATCGACGCCTTTATCCGCCCAAAATTGACAGACATTTTTAATCTCTTGGCGAACGGTTGGATTTTCCCAATTAAGATCAGCTTGCTGTTTTGCAAATAGATGTAAATAGTATTGTTTGGATTGCTCATGCCACTGCCAAGCGTTACCGCCAAATTTTGACCGCCAATTGTTGGGTTCTGAGCCGTTAGCTTTGGCATCTTTCCAAATATAAAACGATCGAAAAGGACTGGTTTTATCTAAGGCGGATTTAAACCATGGATGCTCTGTTGATGTGTGATTAAATACCATATCCATCATAATACGGATATCACGTTCATGCGCTTGCTTAACCAATAATTCAAAGTCTTCCATCGTGCCATAAGCCGGATCAATATTATAGTAATCCGATACATCATAACCATTATCAACTTGCGGAGAGGGATAAATTGGCGTTAACCAAATCGCACTAATGCCTAGATTTTTAAGATAATCCAATCGGCTGATAATGCCTAATAAATCCCCCGTTGAACCAGTACCACTGGCTTGAAAACTTTTGGGATAGATTTGATAAATAGTTCCATTTTGCCACCAAGGGATTTCGTTCGTATTCATTGTTTGCTCTTAATTATTCATCTGTCATAAATTAACCGTTCCATAATAGAACGGTTAACGGTTATTAAATCGTGTTTAGCGAATATCTAACGTACCTTTTTTCAATTTTATTTTATAAACAACTGAAGTTAAAACAATAGGTACGACAATTGCCACAACCATGGCTAATGCATAAATTCCCCAATAAATCGGTTTTATGGATAAAATGCCAGGTAATCCACCCACACCTATACCATTAGATAATACCCCAAACAAACCACAAATTAAGCCAGCAAAGGCCGCACCAATCATGGCACATAGCATAGGGAATTTATAACGTAAATTGATACCGTACATCGCCGGCTCAGTCACGCCCAGATAAGCTGATATGGCAGCAGGAACAGACACTTCACGTTCGTTATGTTTTTTACTGACTAAAATAATCCCCACCACCGCCGAGGCTTGAGCAATGTTTGATAACGCAATAATTGGCCAAATAGGTGTTCCCCCCATATTTTGGGTCATCTGCATATCTATGGCTAATGTCGTATGGTGAATACCGGTAATTACCAATGGTGAATATAAGAAACCAAAAATAGCTGATCCGATAAAAGCATAGTCTCCAGTCATCAAATATCTAACCCCATAGGCAATACCATTACCTAACATTCGCCCTAAAGGACCTAATAAAAAATGTGCCAGAAAAACAGCAAGCAGTAGCGATACGATCGGAACAATCACCAACGTAAGATAATCAGGTATAATTTTACGTAATCGAGTTTCGATCCACCCTAACGCTAAACCAGCAAAAATCGATGGAATCACTTGTGCTTGATACCCTACTTTTTGGATGGTGAACAACCCAAAATCCCACACTTCAGGTATTTTACTGCCCAGATCGTAAGCATTCATCAATTGTGGTGAAACTAAAGTAATGCCTAATACGATACCTAAAACAGGTGAACCACCCATTTTTTTGACTGTTGACCAACAAATGGCAACCGGTAAAAAATGGAAAATCGCTTCACAAGGTAGCCAAAGTATATTGTAAATAGGCGCTAACCAATGATAAGTTTCAATTAATGGCTTATCATCAATGGTGGGCATATCTCCAATAATGTTGCGTAACCCCAATAATAAACCGCCTGCAATTAAAGCTGGAAGCAAGGGTACAAAAATTTCTGCTAAGTTCGAAATTAGTCTTTCAAAAAAAGACATATTTTGTTTCGCAGCAGCTTTAGTTTGCTCCTTAGTTGATTCATTAAGATTTAAATGCTGAGTTAAAGCTTTATAATAACGATCCACATTGGTACCAATAATGACTTGAAATTGCCCAGCATTATTAAAACAACCTTTTACAAAAGGTAATTCCTCTATGGCTTTTATATCGGCTAATTTGGGATCAGACAGTGCAAATCTTAATCGAGTTAAACAGTGAGTAACACTCGCAATGTTTTCTTTTCCGCCCACACAATCAATTAATGCGGTTATCGATTCTGAAGCGATATTAGGATCTTTAGCCATCTCCAAGTCTCCCTATCATAAATATTTAGCCGAATTAGCTATTAATACATTGGCTATGTTTAAATTAGGATTTAGCATAAATTGAAAAAGACAAACAATAAATGGGAACGTTCCCTATTTGTGATAGATCTCACATAATTAATAAAAAATATAATACTGTTAGATTGTTATTACTATTTATTAACAGCCAGTTGGCAAGGGATCGTCACTGTTTTAAGTTCGACTCCATTGGTTAACATTCGGAGTAATTCATGAGCGGTATAAGTTCCAGCTTTATCAAAACCTAACTCCACAGATAACGTTTGTGGAAAAAGAAAACGGAGCAATTCACTCTGCCCGATACTCGCAACAATGATATTTTTATATTGCTTTTCATGAAGATATTTATGTAAGCCTAACGCAAGCGTTTCAGTCGCACAAACAATGGCAGAAGGTGATGATTTAATGACTGTTTGAGCAAGATGATAGCCAGATAGATAACTTAATTTTCCTAAACAAGCATTAGGCGTTATTTGATGAAGCTGACAAAAATCCAGATAAGCTTGATAACGTAGCGCACCGGTAGTTTGGTCTTGCTGTTCAATACCAATAAAAGCAATATTACGCTGTTTTTGCTGATGATATAAATGCTCAAGTAAGCGAGTTACTGCACCAATATCATCGTAACAAACACACATATGATTAGGGAATGAACGAGCAATAACCACACTCTTATTTTGCCAGAAAGACAATACTCCCTTATCCAATCCTGTAAAGGCAAAAACTACCACACCGTCAGCCTGCTTATCTTTCAACATGGCTAAATGTTCTTCAACCTTTTCAACATTAAATTGGCTTTCCATAATAATCGGATCATAGCCATGTTGATAAAATATTGGCAGCATGCTACTGACAGCTTGATTTTCAGACATCGAGTCGAGACGAGTGACAATAATACCAATCACTTTATTGCCATAACCTCGCATTGCTCTTGCAGATTTAGACGGCGTAAATTGATATTGTTCAATAATTGCATTGACTTTATTACGTGTCGCTTCCTTCACCATTGGGTCATGGTTAATTACTCTTGAAACCGTTGATTTGCTTACTCCGCTTAGTTTGGCAATATCTTTAATGGTTAAGTGGCTCGATGACTTGCTCATAATAATTTTGCTGAATAAAGATCAATAAAATTATAGTAATATAGTTTCAACAAAATTGCGATATGGTAGCTGCTTGGATGATATTAAAAACCATGAAATATTGGTATACCCGATTTAAGGTTAATGGTAGAATCAGATTAAAATTTAACAGGTCATTAGTAGTACTGTTTAACTCAATATCTAACCTTACGACAAGCTATTAAACATGAAAAAATTATATTTACTGTTAGGTTATATCTTATTTTTTGTCAGTTTATCCGGACACGCATCAAGTGATAACACCAAAATAGCGACCGTTACAGAACAATTTAAAACTGCTTTATTATGTCAATCAAAGCCTTTTGCCTTCGAAGATAAAAAAATCATTGCTGAACTTGAAAAACAAAAAATTACCATAAAAAATAAACAACAAGATAATATCACTGAAATCGAATACCATTTTGAGCAACCTATCAAAATCAAGAATGTATGGGTTAAGATGATTCGTTATGAAAGCGATAATTTCGTCACATCTTTTTATGCTAAAGCCAAAGGTGATATGCACAAGTTCGCTAAATTGATTGGTGCTAACACTATATTGCGTAGCTGTGAAAAACCCATTCCATTGAATGATACAGACATATACCGAAAAGATATTACCCCTATTACGGACAATAAACTTTACCCTGATACCATAATTATTGGTCAGGATAAAGACTCAAAGCCGAATGAATTTTATGTTATTTGTTCTAAAGTTGAGGCTAATGAACCATAATTCTTTGCTTAATCAATATTATCCTATTAATTTATCTTATGTATGGATAATGTGTGAATTCCATATTAGGTGGTACTTGGTTATAAACTTTTCGAGTGAATGCATCAATGCATTTTAATAGTGTCTAATCTTGATGTAAATTGCTCATGTACTTTGAGCCAATAAAGACAGCAAACACTCTCTAATTCTCATGTTTGCTTGACTTAAATCAATTGTACAAAAAAATAGCTGATGATTTTGAATGGTGGTATTTTCATTAATCGATTGATTTGTTGTTGGATATAAAAGCATACCTGATGCAGAATAGGATAATCGGTCATCACTTCTTTCTTGACTTCTTACATAAGCATAAAGTTGGTACAAATGATCTGTCTTAAAAGAAAAACTGTTATGATTAAAAATTGAGGTACATTTAGTATCCACAATTAAGCGAGAATTTGTTTTGTTATTTTCTATAATTAAATCGGTAATCATTTCTGGCATAAACTGTCCAATGTTGTCCGTCGATTGGGTACATTGCCATTTAAACCTTTTTCCCGACTCGATTTGCCATTCATTTGGATTGAGATTAACCCGATAAAAACCAATTACCGCTTTCTCAAATAATGCTCTTAACCACTGATCAGTTTTCTCCAACGTTTTAAGTGTTTCTTTACCGAATAATTCTGTTGGAATAGACAAACTATGAACCAATTTAGCCACCGAAACTAATAGATTATCATGAGGATTTGATCGATTGAACTGATCGATAACAGGGTTGTAATAGTTAGATTTACCGATTTTTAACTCTTTAAAACGATTGGTTATTTGTTTACATTGCTTTATCAATTTATCATTAGTTAATTGCCTTAATAAAACATGGGCAGCATCATGAATATATTGATTTTTTGGTGTATTATTTGTTAATCCATCATATCGACAATGGATTTTACCTTTTTCAAGTAATAATTTACGTGTGGTAGTTAAATAATCAATTTTTCCTCTAACACGTGTTAAAACCTGCTTTTCAGGTTGATAACTGTTAGATAATGAATAACGCAATCCTTTGTGCACTGCCTTGCAATAAATTTCAGCAGTCAGCTCAACAATTTTTTCAGGATTTTCTTCAAAATTTATTCGCTGCTGTTCATCAAGCTCTTTATAAGAATCTGATGCATACAATAAAAGTAACCATATGTTTCTAATAGGTATTTTATTTAATGTGGTATTTTGTTTTGTTGTCGATTTAGTATTCATTGAGATTGTTTATATGCAATCGTAATAAGTTTCATTGCTTTGTTAAGTTTATCTTTTTCATCAAACCAATACTCTTCCAATAATGGTTTAATTTCTGTATCAATAATATTTTGATACCACACTAAACCTTCACTTTTCGGTATAGCTCTATGATGAGTTAAATAACTATGACCAATAGCAAAAGCACTTCCTAACATTCTATCTTGAGCAATGAATTCATTTAATTCATTCATTCTTTCTCTTATTTCTTCTAAAAGCTTACTATTGAGCCCTGTTTTTTTAATCATATAGCTTAACCATTTTTCTGAAAAATTAGGATCTAAAGTAAAAAACGCAAAACGTCGACGTAGTGCAATATCGACTAATGCTAAAGAACGATCCGCTATATTCATCGTACCAATGACATATAAGTTATCGGGAATATATATTCCATTTTCTTGTTCGCGGCGATAGGTCAATTCTAATGCTTCACTCGGTGTTCGCTTATCAGCTTCAAGCAGTGTTAGCATTTCACCAAAAATCTGTGCGGGGTTACCTCGATTAATCTCTTCAATAACCATAACATATTTAGATTGAGGATCATTTCTGGCTTGATGAATTATCTCCAAAAAAGGACCATCGATCAGCGCTAACTTACCATCACTAGCGGGACGAAAACCACGAATAAAATCTTCATAAGATAGATTAGGATGAAATTGAATTGCTCGAATATTATTTGAATCTTTATAGCCAATTACAATATTAGCCAATCTTTTAGCTAACCAAGTTTTACCCGTACCTGGGGGACCTTGTAAAATGATATTCTTTCTCATTTTTAAGCTTGCTAACATCTGTTGTAATTGTTGTTCATCGACAAAACAACTTTCTTGAATTAAACTTTCTAATGTATAAGGTTGTTTAACTAATAATTGTTCAACGATATCATCATCACTTTCAATAATTTCTTCATTTTGCTCATCAATATTATCACTGCGTAATCGATATTTTCCATTTCCCAAAAATTGCAAGAAATCCTTATCTCTTAATCTTTGCAATGTATTGCTGACCGATTCTCCTATTACACTATTATTAGGAAATTCTTCTTCAAGCTGTTCTCGATATTTATTAAGAAACTCTTTACGTTGAAAAACATCAGTTCCATTCTTTTGACAAAGCTCCTTAATCAGTTGTAATAATTTAAATTGCCATTGATTATTTGATATTAAACTTTCATTATGTAATATGCTACTTTGATATTTACGTAATGCGGTTAAATAAAGCTCTGGAAAAGAGTGAATAGGAAAGTAATCTTCGTTAAATCTCACAGCTAAATTATCAAGTAACTTAAGATAATCATTACCGTTAAAATGTCCTTTGGATAATCGCTTATCTTTTATCAAACCCAATTCATCTGTAAGATAAACTTTTGAAACCTTATCCAATACGACATAAGCATGAGGGCGAATCCAAAATAAACCATTGGTTAATTGCCATGAGCAATAAGGTTGTGACATGACTAAGTCAAATTTTTGTTCAAACTCATCTTGATAGTTTTCATCAGCATTAGAAAATTTCAGTGCAGTAGCATAAAATTCCCACAAATTATCAATCTCTTGTTGTTGATTTTCGGAGTTGGTAAAAAACCAAGAAGCTTGATTATTGAGTAATGGTATTCCTTCAAAGGAATTGGGTATCGATTCATTTAGATTAAGAAATTCCGCCCACTTTTTTGCTATTTGTTTTCGTGTGATTTCTTTGATATTTCGGTTAAAAGTACCTAGCGCTGTAAACGGACAAATATCATGTATATTTTTATTAAGTAAATAAGAGAGATTAAATTCTATTGCAAGTTCATTTATAAAAACCATTAATTCAGAACGCTTCTCTTTATTTTGATAAATTAATAAATTATCAGCAACTGCTTCATAAAATGGTATCCATTTAAATAATTGTGTACGAAAATTAGTATCGTTATCTCCATAACGAGATCGCCAATAAGGCGCATTACGAAAATAGTCAATATCCTGTGGTTTATTATAGAAAGTAAAGTTGATTAATTGTTTTGATAACCATTCATCATCTTTAACACTCCAAATAGTGGCTATATTGGTAAAAAAATACCATTTTTTATTCAAATTCTTTTTTTGCCACTTAACTTCTAATAACTTTCCATCACCATAATTTTTTGTCACAATACCGGTCGCTTTAATCTCCATGACTGAAACAGCTTGACCTTTATTATCAAAGGGTAAATTATTTTTTAAGTTATAGGTTGACTTGATTGCAACACGATCTCCAACACTAATACCACGTACAGTATTTAAATATTTATTATCGTAACCATTTTCCCAAATACCTAATTTGACAAAACGTTCTGTTTGGTCTTCACTACCATTAAATTTAGCGCTTAAAAACCAATATGTTTTTATTGCTTCCAATGTTTTTTCCTTTCAAATATAGATAATCTATTGTAAAGATAAATTTTTGTAACGAAGTTTAACTTAAAATAAGATAAAAAAGTGAATAAATCTAATTAAATGTGTGATATAGGTCAAATTTTCAAAAAAATTCTTAAATAACTATTAACATCATTAACAAAACGATCATTAAATATAATTGGCAAAAAATAGCTTTTTATTCATGTTAAAACCCTATTTCTTAACACTATGCCTTAATTTATAAGCACTTCCCCACGCTAACATGGCGTCATGCACTTGTTTTAAACTTTGTCCGACTTCGGTCAGTGTATATTCCACTTTAGGAGGTACTTGGGCATAGACTTTGCGATGAATTAATCCGTTTTTTTCCATTGCACGTAGGTGCTGAGTTAACACTTTTTGTGATATTCCGTCTAAGGATTTTTTTAATTCGCCAAAGCGTTTTGTGCCCGTTAATAAATCACGAACAATTAATACTTTCCATTTATCGCCCATGAGCATAAGCGCAGTTTCGACTGGACAAGGGGGTAAATTTTCATTGAAAGACATAGTAAAAATCCTTTAAATTCAATTATAGTATTAATTTGGTAACTATATTACTGTTTAGTACCTACTTTACAATAGATACTTAGAATATTAATCTAAAAACATTCATTACTTAAAGATTTTTCTTAACATAACCTAAAACCAGAATCCAACAATATTATTAAATTAATAAAGAATAAAGGAGTAAAAAGATGAAAATAGCTGTTATTGGTGCAAGTGGTAAATCAGGCAGTCTGATAGTTAAAGAAGCAATTGCGCGTGGGCATGACGTGACAGCAATTGTTCGTCATCAAAATGCGCCTGTCGATCCCAAGGCGAAAGTTTTAGTGAAAGATTTATTTGATCTGACTTATGAAGATTTGAAACCTTTTGATGTTATTGTCGATGCATTTGCGACATGGAGCCTTGAATCACTGCCTCAACATCAAACAAGTTTAAAACATTTAACTGACATTTTAAAAGGTAAACCTAACCGTTTATTAGTTGTTGGTGGTGCAGGTAGTTTATATGTCAATCCTGAACATACTGTTCGTTTAGTTGATACACCCGAGTTTCCGGAAGAATTCAAACCATTAGCTAATAATATGGCTAAAGCACTTGATGAATTAAAAAAATGTCAGGATGTGAACTGGACTTACTTAAGCCCAGCTATTGAGTTTATTGCCGATGGCGCAAGAACAGGTCACTACAAAGCAGGCGGTGAACAGGTTTTATTCAACACTCAAGGAAAAAGCCAAATTAGCTATGCTGATTATGCCATTGCCATGGTTGATGAAGCAGAAAATGCCAAACACATTAAACAACGTTTTACAGTAGTGACAGAATAAGATAACAACCTATTTTATATAGTGAACGGCTAATGCCTGTTCACTATATGATAGCGCTTTTTATTACTGAACTATCTATTTAAGTTCTATTAATCAGATTTCTGGTACTATTCTGCACCAATTTGACAAGTCATTTTAATTTCTCGATTATCCGTGATTTCTAAGTTTGACAATACCACTAGCTGTGGAAAATGGGGTCTTAAAAATTGTGATAGCATCGGTCTTAATGTGTGGTTAACCAAGAGTACAGGCGGTGCACCAATGGCATCTTGCTGATTTAAAGCTTGCTTCACTTGTTGAATTATATGATCCGCTAATCCTGGTTCAACATTACTGGTATTTTGGAGTGCTTGTAGCAACAATCGTTCCAAATTCACATTTAAACCAATGACATTAATTGCCCCATTCCCCGGAAACCATTGTTGTGTTATCACTCTTCCTAAAGCTATTCGCACTAAGCTAAGCAATTGATAAGCATCGTTTTGATTCGGTGCATGTTCGCTTATGGTTTCGATAATTGTGCGCATATCACGTATTGACACTTTTTCGGCGATTAAATTTTGGAGTATTTTATGAAACGTCGTTAACGTAATGACGCCCGGTATAAAGTCCTCCACCAATTTTGGAATATCTTGTTTAACATGATCCAATAACTCTTGTGTTTCCACTCGTCCTAATAAATCACTGGCGAACTGTTGTAACAAATGATTAAAATGCGTCGCAATCATGGTGCTGGTATCAACAACGGTATAACCTAAAATTTGAGCATTTTCTTTATTACTTGCGTCTATCCATACCGCAGGCAACCCAAACGCAGGCTCGGTAGTGGGTATTCCGTCAATGGTTTCTGCCACATTCCCCGGATTAATCGCTAACCATTTGTTATTAACAATTTCACCTTTTCCTATTTCTCCGCCTTTAATAAATAATTTATATTGATAAGGGGCGAGCGATAAATTATCTCGGATATGAACTTGAGGCGGCAAAAAACCAAATGTTTGAGCAAACTTTTTCCGTAAACTGCGTATCCGACCCAATAATTCACCATTTTGAGTCTGATCTACCATAGGGATTAATCCATACCCCACTTCCATTGCTAAAATATCCTCAATACTGACGTCCGACCAAGATGCTTCAATATTACTAGGTGTCGTTGCTTGCGTATCAACTTGCTTAGTGCTGGCAGTCATATCATTTTTCTTCTGCTTATTAAGCCACCAAGACAACACAACTAATATCGCAGTAAACAGTAAAAACACTAGATTTGGCATACCCGGAATCAAACCCAATAATCCAATGACTACCGCAGTCAAGATTAATACTTGTGGATTTTTAAACAACTGGTTTAGCATCTGTTCACTGATGTTTTCTTGTGATGTCACTCTTGTCACAATCACGCCAGCAGCCGTTGAAATAATTAAAGAAGGGATTTGAGCAACCAGACCATCACCAATAGTTAATAATACATACGTCTGACTCGCATCCGCTAGTGCCATACCATGTTGTACAACCCCAACTAACAGCCCACCGATAATGGTAATTGCCATTATCAATAAGCCAGCAATCGCATCCCCCCGAACAAATTTACTTGCTCCGTCCATTGAACCATAAAAATCGGCTTCTTGGGTGACTTCGGCTCGGCGTGCTTTGGCTTCGTCTTCACCAATCAATCCAGCATTTAGATCCGCATCAATTGCCATTTGCTTACCGGGCATACCATCTAATGCAAAACGAGCCCCAACTTCGGCTATTCGCCCAGCCCCTTTTGTGATAACCATAAAATTAATAATCACCAAAATGATAAAAACCACAATACCTATCGCAAAATTGCCACCTACCAGAAAATGACCAAAGGCTTCAATCACCCGACCTGCGGCATGACTGCCAGTATGACCTTTTAACAGAACAACCCGCGTCGAGGCAACATTTAATGACAAGCGTAATAAAGTCGCAAACAGTAATACAGTTGGAAAAGCAGCAAAATCAAGTACACGCTTAGTAAACAATGCCACAATCAAAATAATAATTGATAACGCAATATTGAAGGTAAAAAACAGGTCTAAAATAAACGCAGGTAACGGTAATACCATCATTGAAAGAATCAATAAAATTAGCAGTGGACCTGCTAAAATTTGATAATGCCCTTTTTTAAGCCCATTGGTTGATAAAAACGAAACTATTTTATTTTTAATCATGTAATTAATTACCGCCTTGATTGATTTTCTGCTAATGACTCAGGTACCAGCAAATTGTTAGGTGTTATCGGTTTATCACCGCCAAATTTATGCCACCGTTTTAATTGATAAACCCAAGCAAGAATTTGCGCAACAGCTGTATATAATTCGGTTGGAATGGTCTCACCAATTTCACCATAACGATATAAAGCCCTAGCCAGTGGTGGTGCTTCTAATTGTGGAATATGATGTTGATTGCCGATCTCCCTGATTCGTAAAGCGATTTGATCGGTTCCTTTTGCCAATACTTTAGGGGCTATCATGGTTTTTTCATCATAATGTAAAGCAACCGCATAATGAGTCGGGTTGGTTACAATGACATTTGCTTTAGCGACATCTTTCATCATGCGACGCCTTGCCATGGCTTGCTGCATCTGCCGAATACGACCTTTTATTTGAGGATTCCCCTCTTGCTCTTTAAACTCATCTTTAATTTCCTGTTTTGACATCATCAATTTTTTTAAATTACTCCAAATCTGATAAAAGATATCAAAACCGACCATCGGAATAAGTGACAACACCATGAATAATCCACAAATCAAAATAAGATCTATTGCTTTTGTTAATGCGCTATTTAAATACATTTTTGGAAGAGAAAGCAGATTTGGAAACAAGTCGAATAATAACAATGAAGCAGCTATCGTGATTAATATGACTTTTAGCATACTTTTAAATAATTCCGCTAAAATTCGGCGACTAAACATCCGTCCAAAACCAGAAATCGGATTCAACTTTTTAAAATTGGGTTTAATTGATTGCCAACTAAATAACAAGCCACCCACACAAAGCGGTGCCACAATAGCAAAGATAGCCAAGGCAAAAAACAGAGGAACAATAACCCAAAAACCTGCAGTCATCAACTCAATCAAATTGCTCAGAATACGAGATTCATCATTTACACGAAAAGAGACCTGCATCGCAATTTTTATTATGATGATTAACTTCTGGACTAATGCAGAACCCATTAACCAAAAAAGCATAATGCCCACCAACAAAATAATGACGGAAGTCAATTCTCGTGAACGGGGTATCTGTCCCTTCTCTTTAGCTTTTTTTAGTTTGCTATCGGTGGGGCGTTCGCTTTTATCTACATCACTTTCATTAGCCATGATAGGGGTTAATAGTATCTAACTGTCTAAATAGAAATAAAATAGTCACAGTATGTACTTAACACACTAAAGTTATTGGCTTGATTAAACGACAAATTAAGGTGTATTTAACGCGTTTACACTGAACACACCGCAATAATCATTAAACTTTTGCTCGTTTTGATGAGATTGTTTCGGTTTGTTGATAACCATTATTGGTATAAACAACCGGATTATGAATACTTTTTAAATGATCGATAGTTTGCTGAGTACGATGCATACGATTTTGAATAATCAAACCATTATCACGATTGATATTCGCTAATAACCGCGTAGTGGTTGTAATGGATTGCCATTGCTCTGCCAGTTCTGGATTTTCACTATAAGGGGAAGATAGATTGAGTTGTTTACTAGTATTAATTCGTTTTTCATCTAATAATTTTAATTCAATAAGTAATTGACTCTTTTTATTGATGATTTCATTGAGTTGATTGATAGAACTGTTTTCAATAAGCACTTGTTGCTCGGTCTGCAAAATGTCTGAAAGTGTTTGTAACATGACGGTTATTTTATTTAAGATGTCATTTAATTCTAACATTTTTATTTCCTTTCAAACTTTACTAACTATTCAATATTTTCAATCATCTGTTTGATAAGTTCATCAGCTATTTTTGTGGTGTTTATCACTAATTTACCTTCAGTAATAGCCTGTTTTATGTTATCAACTTTTTCCATGTCAATGTCATTATGCGTAGACTGTAAAAGCGATAAGGTATTTTGACTTAATGTCACATTAGCACTGCTGGTCAGGCTATTTTCTGTCTGCTGAGATGATCGTGGGCTTTTTTGTTGCTCATTGATAACATCACGATTAAGTAATCCTGCTATTGTCGTTACCGATTTAGTCGCTTCTATACTCATAAAATACCTTTGATCAAAAATTTAATGATTTGTTTAGTCTAATTATCGGCAAAAATAAAAAAATCATTAATTTTATTTATCGAAAATTGTCACACCTTCTTGCGTAACAATACCTTCAACAATATTGCCAGAATTAAGCTTTACACTTATATGATCATCTAAGGCGCCATTATTAAGAGATTTACCTTTTGTTGCAATCACATACCCCTCTCCATTAATCAAGACTTTCACCATTTGACCAGCCTTGATGTGCCAATTTTGTTGCAGCATTGAAGTTCGAATTGGCTCATCAAGCTCAATGTTACGTAATGCAATATGATTAATAATGTGCTGTTTATTTAAAATTACCGAATTGGCTAGAAGATCAAGTCGTCCCAATTTTGACCGTATCAGTGCATCAGTAATGATCGTTCCTGCACTTATAGGTTTATCAGCGACAAAATAACGTCCCTCAGCACTGACTTTTATTTGCAAATACTGGGTTTTATTACCGCATTTAACGCCAATGGTCATCGTACCCCACTGTTTTTTATTATTCAGTAGTGTAATTTTGGGCTCATCACACATTAACTGCGGTTTAGGCGATATATAAGATATCGAAATATTATCGACAGGAACCGTTATATGTTTTGAAACTAAATCATTCACCGCTCTTTCAAATGAATCAGCCATCGCCATATTAGTCACCAATAACAGTGAAATAAGCTGTATTAATCTAATAACCTTAATCATATTTGCTTGTTTTAAAATTATTTGTAAGCCGATTTTACTGTATGAACAATTTATTGAATGTTGAAATAAGGACAATTTTTGTTGTTATTTATACGATGAGTTTTTTTTGATTCACATAAAATTTTAAATATCAAACAAAGTGAGACGATTTTATGCTGAATAAATTAGACACCTTTATTAATTTTCATCAACAAGCATTAAATGTACGTGAAAAAAGACAAACTATCTTAGCATCAAATATTGCTAATAGTGATACACCGAATTATCAAGCGCGTGATATTGATTTTAATGCCGAATTGAAAAAAGCACTAACTCATCAGAATAGTCGCCATCACCTACAACTTAACGTAACGTCGCATCAACATATACAGATCAATGCACCTGCTATGACAAATGTAAATATGCTTTATCGTATTCCTTATCAAGCATCAGCGGACGGTAATACGGTCGAAATGGATCAAGAACGCACAGCATTTATGGATAACAGTATCCACTATCAAAGCAATTTAACTTTTTTAGGTGAACAATTTAAAAATGTAATGTCTGTATTACAGCAAGGATAATCAATATGAGTTTTTCAATTTTTGCAATTTCTGGCTCGGCCTTAATGGCACAAACTCAGCGAATGAATGTCAGCGCCAGTAATTTAGCGAATGCTGACAGCATCACCAGCACATCAGGAAAAGCATACCAAGCAAAACAAGTTATTTTTCAGGTGGATAATAACGGTGAGCAAAATAGTATTGCTGGCGTTAAAGTCGCCCAAGTGATTGAAGACCCGTCACCCATGAACTTAGTTTATGAGCCACATCATCCATTAGCCGATGAGAAAGGTTACATCCAAAAACCCAATGTCGATGTTGTTGCCGAAATGGTCAACACCATATCAGCATCACGCAGCTATCAAGCCAATGTCGAAGTCATTAATACCGCCAAAAGCCTAATGTTAAAAACATTGACATTAGGTCAATAGCAAGGAGTGATAGATGGGTGTAACAAATGTGTCTGTATCAGAATCGGTAGGCGTAAACGGTGTTCAAACCAAACAAAAAAGTACAACTGATGGCAATTCCAGTAAAGAATTACAAGATAACTTTTTAACGCTACTGATTGCCCAGATGAAGAATCAAGATCCAACCAATCCAATGGATAATAGCCAATTAACCTCGCAACTTGCTCAAATTAACACATTAGCGGGGATTGAAAGATTAAATACCACGCTAGGCATGGTGTCTGGGCAAATTGACGATAGTTTATCGGTCAATGCCAGCAACATGATTGGTAAAGGGGTAATGGTACCTGGCAATAAAATTTTAGTGGCGACCTCTGAGCTTGAAGGTACTGATAACGAAACCGAAACCATTACCACACCATTTGGTTTTGAGCTAATGCGTGATGCTGATTCAGTCATCATTACGATTTTAGATGAAAATGGTAATGTCGTACGTGAAGTCGATTTAGGTTCGATTCCTGCTGGGGTTAGCTCCTTCACTTGGGACGGTCAGCTAAACGATGGTACCACCGCACCCGATGGCAGTTATACCTTTTCGGTCAATGCCAGTTACGATGGGCAAAAAGTATCCTCAACGTCACTTGGCTATTCGGTTGTCTATGGTGTGATAAACAGTAAAGTTAATAATAAAGTATTACTCGATTTAGGAATACTTGGTTCAATTAGTATTGACGAAGTACGTCAAATTCTTTAAGGGAGATGAAATTCAAATGGGATTTTCTCAAGCAATTAGCGGCATGAATGCTGCATCAAAACAATTAGACGTCATTGGTAATAATATTGCCAATTCTGCAACCGTTGGCTTTAAAAGTGCGAGTATCTCATTTGCCGACATGTATGCCGGATCAAAAGTTGGTATGGGTGTGAAAGTTGCAGCCGTCATGCAAAATTTTGGTGACGGAACAACAACCGCCACTAACAATAGTTTAGATGTTGCTATTTCTGGCAATGGTTTTTTTCGCTTAGTGGATAGTAGTGGACAAATTTATTATAGCCGTAATGGTCAATTTCAATTAGATGCCGAGCGCAACATCATTTCGGCGGATGGTTTGCAACTCACTGGCTACTTAGCCACCGGCACACCGCCACAAATTGCACAAGGTGCAGCACCGGGGCCGCTTAAAATTTCGCAAGAAATGTTAAATGCTGCCGCAACAACAAAAGCATCATTACAAACTAACTTAAACTCAAATAGTACCGTACCTGAAAAACAGCCTATTAATGCACTTGATGCCGATACGTTCAACTACTCAACAACGCTGACAACTTACGATTCGCTCGGTAATCAACGTAATGTACAACTGTTTTATGTCAAAACAGCCGATAATCAATGGGATGTGCATTATCTTGACAGCAGCGACCCGAATGCAACATTACAAAAAATGGGGCAAATGGAATTTGATTCATCCGGTAAATTAATCAGTGATCCAGAAATGACCGTAAATATTAACGGTATTAATGGCTCGGCTGACAACACCTTTACACTATCACTGGCTAATAGCTCTCAACAAAATATGGGCAAAGAAGTGGGCAGTATCAAAACCCCTGTCGTTGATGGTTATGCACCGGGTGACTTAGTCGGGTACAACATCAATAATGATGGATCGATTTACGGTATCTATTCTAACCAACAAACCATGTTGTTAGGTCAAATTGCGATGGCGGATTTTGCCAATGTTAACGGACTAGAGTCAGCAGGCAATAACAATTGGCGTTCAACACTTCAATCCGGCGCTGAAGTATTAGGTATTGCAAACTCAGGTACGATGGGCGCATTGACCAGCGGTGCAGTGGAATCATCCAATGTGGATATGAGTCAAGAATTAGTCAACATGATTGTTGCCCAGCGCAATTATCAATCTAATTCACAAACCATAAAAACGCAGGATCAGATACTTAACACATTGGTTAACTTGCGTTAAGTAAGGAATAAATTATGGATCGCGTTATTTATACAGCCATGTCGGCAGCAAGTCAGACTCTTCATCGGCAAGCAATAACCAGTAATAACCTAGCCAATGTTTCAACATCAGGCTTTCGTGCCCAATTAGCCGCAATGAAAGCGGTACCTATTGTTGGCAGCACTATGCCAACCCGAACAATGGTCACGGCAACCACCCCCACATTTGATGCCAGTATGGGGGCATTTAATTATACTGGTCGAGAATTAGATGTTGCTTTAGCCGAAGATAACTGGTTAGCGGTACAACTTGCCGATGGTAGTGAAGCGTATACCCGTAATGGTGCGATCCAAATAGATGAAGAAGGTACATTACGTGTGCAAGGATACCCTTTAATGGGTGATGGCGGTGTACTAACTGTTCCGCAACAATCAAAAGTCAGCATCAGTTCAGACGGGACTTTATCAGCTTTAGGCGCAGGTGATAAACCAACCACCATCGCCCAAGTGGGTAAAATTAAAAAAGTCCAACTTAAACCCAACGAAATAACTCGGGGTGATAATGGCTTGTTTCAATTGACTGAACAGACACGCAATGCCCGCGGCGCCGTATTACCCGATAATCCCAGTGCCAAATTGATGTCGGGCGTATTGGAAGGCAGTAATGTTAATCCCGTTGTCGCAATGGTTGATTTAATCAGCCATTCTCGCCATTTTGAAATGCAAATGAAAGGGATCACAACCGCTGACGAAAATGCTCAAAAAGCGAATCAAATATTATCACTGACTTAATTAGGAGTATCACCAATGATTAAATCACTCTGGATTGCCAAAACCGGTTTAACCGCACAACAAATGAATATGGATATTATTTCCAACAATCTAGCCAATGTCAGTACCAGTGGTTTTAAACGGCAAAGAGCAGTATTTGAAGATCTGCTATATCAAACTGTTCGCCAACCGGGCGCACAATCTTCAGAACAAACTACCTTACCGTCAGGCTTACAAATTGGCACAGGGGTAAGACCGGTTGCCACCGAACGAATTCACAGCCAAGGTAATTTAGAATTAACCGACAACAGTAGTGATATTGCTATTAATGGACAAGGCTTTTTCCAAGTGCTATTACCAGACGGAACCCAAGCTTATACCCGTAGTGGCGCATTTCAAGTTAACCAAAATGGACAACTCGTCACCGCCAACGGGTATGAAATTCAACCAACCATTAATATTCCCGCAAATGCGATTAAAATGACGGTCGCGCGTGATGGTATTGTCAATGTCACCCTTGCCAATCAATCCTCGCAAGTGCAAGTAGGTCAACTGACATTACACACCTTTATTAATGATGCAGGACTTGAAAGCATGGGGGAAAATCTTTACTTAGAAACCGAAAGTTCTGGTGCGCCGACTGAAAACACCCCGGGGCTAAATGGTGCAGGATTGCTATACCAAGGTTATACCGAAACATCGAATGTCAATGTTGCCGAAGAGCTGGTAAATATGATTCAAGTACAACGTGCTTATGAAATTAACAGTAAAGCGATTTCGGCATCCGATCAGATGCTACAACGATTAAATCAGTTATAAATTAATACCATGATAAACGTGATGAAATCCCTGTATATCGTGATCGCTGCGCTGTGCTTAGTGAATTGCGCACAGTTACCGAAAAAACCATTAGTCAAAGGTGAAACGAGTATCGTTCCGCAAATGCCAGAAATTGTTAACACCAGCGGCTCTATCTATCAAGCAGCACAACCAAGTAATTTTGGTTACCAACCCATGTTTGAAGATCGCCGTCCACGCAATATTGGTGATGTGTTAACCATAGTATTACAAGAAAACGTCAGTGCCAGCAAAAGCTCATCAATCAATGCCGGACGTAACAGTTCATTGAATTTAGGGCTAAAAGCTGTGCCCACTTTTTTAGATGGACTGGTTGGACGTGGAAAAGTCGAAACAGACATGTCTGGCGGTAATGATTTTAAAGGATCTGGAGGAGCAAACGCTAAAAATACCTTTAGCGGTACTATTACTGTCACCGTACAAGATGTAATGATAAACGGCAATTTAAAAGTCATTGGTGAAAAACAAATTGCGATAAATCAAGGAACGGAATTTATACGATTTTCAGGTGTAGTTAACCCTCGAACAATTAGCGGCAATAATACCGTTATCTCAACACAAGTAGCCGATGCCCGTATTGAATATGTCGGAAATGGTTACATCGATGAAGCACAAACAATGGGTTGGCTACAGCGTTTATTTCTCAATCTTTCACCGTTTTAACGAGTCTTAGCATGATAAAAAAATTACCTACTCTTATCTGTTTTATCTTAATGATGATTTTAGCGATACCTTATAGTTACGCTGAGCGCATCCGTGATCTAGTCACCATACAAGGGGTACGTGATAATGCGTTAGTAGGTTATGGCATTGTGGTGGGACTTGATGGAACAGGCGACCAAACCTCGCAAACACCGTTTACGATTCAAAGTATCACCAATATGTTATCTCAATTAGGCATTACTGTTCCAACAGGCAGCAATATGCAACTTAAAAATGTTGCCGCCGTTATGGTCACAGCAAAATTACCCGCTTATTCACGAGTAGGACAACAAATAGATGTCGTGGTATCCTCACTGGGTAATGCCAAAAGTTTACGAGGAGGCACATTAATTATGACGCCGTTAAAAGGCGCAGATAACCAAGTATATGCGATTGCTCAAGGTAATCTTTTTCTGGGCGGAATGGGCGCAAGTAGTGGCGGAAGTAGTGTAAGTGTCAATCAATTAGCTGGCGCGACAATCCCGAATGGTGCAACGATAGAACGTGAATTAGACATGCGATTAGATGAACAAGACATTATTCACCTACATCTGAATCAATTCGATTTTACTCGTGCCTTAAAAATCTCCGAAGCAATTAATAAATTACAAAAAAACACCGCAGTGGCACAAGACGGTACGACGGTGACAGTCAAAATGCCTGTTACCAGCCAAGAACGAGTTAAATTATTATCACGAATACAAAATCTTGAAATTGGTGCAACGCCGATCTCAGCCAAAGTCGTCATTAATACTCGTACTGGGGTTGTGGTCATGAATCAAAAAGTCCAGTTGGATAACTGCGCTGTCGCCCATGGTAACTTATCGGTTGTCGTCAATAATAGACTCAAAGTTAACCAACCCAATACACCTTTAGCGGGTGGGGAAACAGCGGTCACACCTGAAACACAAATTGCAGTTGAAGAGCAAGGTGGTGCATTGCAAAAAGTCACCGCAGGAGTGAATTTAAATAGTGTAATTAAATCGCTCAACTTATTGGGTGCCAATCCGACCGAATTAATGTCAATCCTTGAAGCACTTAAAAAAGCCGGTTGCTTACATGCTTCGTTAGAAACCATTTAGATATAAAAAATAGAATATGAATAATCTGATTAATCAATCTGTTCACCGTTTTGCCTATGATGTAAATGGACTAAATCAATTAAAGCGCAATGTGGCAAAAGGGACTAACCAAAGTATTAAACAAGTTGCCGACCAATTTGAAACGCTATTTATTAATATGATGATGCAATCAATGCGTAAAGCAGTGCCGGACAGTGGATTATTCAATCAACCTGCAACACAACTCTTTACCTCGATGTTTGATCAGCAAATTGCTCAGCAAGCAGCAGGTAAAGGGTTGGGGCTTGCTAATATCATTACCAAACAACTCACGCATGGCAAACCTTTGTCACCCAATGTATCGTCATCGGGCAATATTCCTATTTCACCCCAAAAATCGTCGCAACAACCTAACCTTAAACTTGCACAATCTTTATTTAGCAACGCATCAGCGACTGTTACGCCTGAAGCATTAGGACAAATGCTTTATCATAGCCATAAAATCGATAATGCTTCAAAAATAAATGCATCAGAAATCACATCGTTAAACCCTGCCGATAAAGCAAATCAAGATCATGTAACCGCATTTATTAAAGAATGGCTTATTCCTGCTCAACAAGCTTCTAAAAGTTCAGGTATACCTTACGAAGTTATCATTGCACAAGCTGCATTAGAAACAGGTTGGGGACAAAAACTGATTAAAACCGCAGATAACCAATCAAGCCATAATTACTTTGGTATCAAAGCCACGCCGACATGGCAAGGTAATGCGACTCGCTTAACAACACAAGAATTTATCAATGACCGAATGATAAAAATTCAAGATAATTTTAAAGTCTATACCAGTAAACAACATGCATTAACTGACTATATCAATCTATTAACCAAAAGCCCTCGCTACCAAGCGGTGGTCAAAGCACCCGATGCAAGAACCGCTGCCAAAGCATTACAATCAGCAAAATACGCAACCGATCCCAACTACAGTGACAAGCTCATACAAATTATTGCGCGTATAGAACAAATTGCTCAACAAAATCCGATAACGACCGTTTCAGGTTTCAGAAAAATAGCGTTTAATTAATTCTGTTTTTGCCAGTTCAACGCACTAATTCCACTGTCTGATTATTGACTCATTAAAAATAGACATAAAAAAGGAGGCTTAAGCCTCCTAAACGTGTTGGATATATATTCTAGTTATAATGAGTAGAAATGAATACTATTATCTGTTTTCACTCGACTATTTCATTTGAAACAGTGACATGCTTTGCATGCTCATAAAAGTATACTGTGCTGCTTGTAAATTAGCTTGAAGCATAACGTATTCTGAAATGGCATCGTACCAATCTACATCTTCAAGTTGGCTAATTTGCGTTTCAAACTCAATATCTAGCGTTTTACCCAGTGTTGTTAATCTTTCGACTTCTTGTAATACTGTTCCGCCTTTTGCTCTAAGGGTCGAAACATTATCAAATGAGTTATCAACACCACAACTTGCTTTAGATAAGCCTTCTCGATATTGCTTAATGGTATCTTCATTATTGTCATCTAAATCGAGCTTTAACGCGTCAAGCGCATAATCGATACTCGCAAATAGATTACTTTCTGCTGGCGAACCGTCTGGCAACTTAACGGTAGAGCCTGTCATAAAGGCTTCAAGACCGGTAAAACTGAGTGGGACTTCGCGTGAATCATCAATAAAAATATTAATTGTGGTGGTACCACCGACATAACTCACTTCGCCAGATTCACTAACCACAAAAGGGGGCGTATCATTTTTATTACCGGCAAACAGATAATTGCCGTTAGTGTCTTTTGAATTGGCTAAAGCGACAAGCTGATCTTTTAAACCTTGTAATTTATTTGCCAAATCACGTCGATTTTCATCATTTAACGTTTCATTACCGGCATAAACCAATGTTTCTTGAATACTTTGTATGACAGTATTGACCTCTTTTAAGATAGTATCTTGACGACTAAGTGACTTATCGGTACTTTCACGCGCGGCTTGAAATTGGTCGTTTCGAGATTGCGCTTGTTTTAATATTAATGATTGTGATGCGCCCATAGGATCATCAGAAGGCGATAAAATCTTTTTACCCGTTGCTAAATGTAATCCCGATTTTTGCCATTTATTGTTGGTATTTAAAATACTATTTAAATTTTTTTGATACATTGAATTGGTACTTACACGCATTTTTTATCCTTTTATCACTTCGCTAAACCTAAAATAGTGTCAAATAGCGTTGTTGCAGCATCAATAACTTTGGCATTTGCTTGATAATACTGCATATAAACTTGCATAGAGATATACTCTTCTTCAATATTTACGCCCGATATTGATTGATTTTGTTCGTCAATCTGCTGCGTTATATTTTGGCTTGATTGTGCCGAAATTTTAGCGGTTTGAGTTTCACTACCAATATAGTTAACTAACGTGCTATAAGCGCTGCTTAAGGTCGTTGTACCGTTAATTAATTTTTCATTTTGTATGTCTAATAATTTGCTCACATTGCGGTTATCACCCGCACCGTTTTCTTCATCATTAATTCCAGTTGCCAATTTATTCACATCTGTCACTAACAACGCTAATGACGATGCAATATCAGCAACAGGTTTAATTAAAAACGAATCCCCTTTCACCGCATTACCCGTTATTTCAATTGATAAACCATCAAACATTAGTTTGCCATCTTCAATTTGAGGGGTAATAGTTTGATGATCAGACAGTCTTGTCACAACCCAATCAGTACCATTAAATTCAATTTTATAATCCGAGGCTTTAACTTCGGTGACTGAATCAAAATTGATTTTAGCGGTAGCATTACCTTGATTTTTAGCATTGGTGATACTACTTGGTTGACGGTAATCAAACATTTTTTCACCGGCATGACCATTGATATCCACGCCAGACATATGTACTTCATTGAAACGCTCAGCTAAATTAAGTGCAATTAAGCCCAATTGGTTGCGAGCTTGAGAAAGTGGTCCATCACGAAAAGTTAATAATCCATTTAATCGGCCTGATGCGATATTTTGACTTGTCAGTTCTTGAGTCGCACCAGAATTATGCGTGTAAACAATTGTATTTATTGCAGGATCTTGTTGTGACGGTTGAACAGATAGTAAGTTCACCGACGATCCCTGCACTAAACTTAAACCGTTAGCTAACGACAGATTATATTGTCCATTTTGCTCCGTCACGGTAATTCCTATAATTTCGCTCAATTCATTGACCAGCTGATCACGCTGATCAAGCAAGGCATTAGGTTCATTACCACCACTCACGGCCTGTAATTTTGAAATTTTTTGATTTAATTCGGCAATTTGCTCTAAATAAGTATTAACCTGAGCGACATTATTCGTTAATTCAGTATTGATATTGGCAATTTGATTTTTAAGATTATTTTCGGTTTTATTAAATTGTCCAACCAACGACGTCAAATTACTGATAACCGATTGTTTTGTCGAGGCATCACCCGCATTTGACGTAAGCTTATTTAAGCTAGAAAAAAGATTATTAATTTGCGATGAAATGCTGTTTTCATTTTCAGCTAAAAGATTATCAACTTTTGATAATTCATTATAATATGATTTAATCGATCCATTTTGTGATTGCGATTGTCGCAATTGCCCAACAACAAATTGGTTAAATGCACGATTTACCGCTGTCACTGAAACCCCATTACCGACAAAACCAAAATGATGATGAGTACCATTTGCCTGCGTTAATATCTGTTGTTGGCGATTATAGCCTGTGGTGTGGGCATTACTGATATTATTGCTAATTACATTAAGCATATTTTGCGCTGCATTTAATCCACTAATTCCGGTATTCATCAATGAATTTGCCATTAAAAAACTCCTTAATATAACTTAGTTAATAACATCATGATTATTTGTAAACTTAATTTTTATATCGGCACAATTCATTAAAACTTTAATCATTTTTGCTATTTTTTTTGAATTTTTATTTTTTTATTTTCAATTCAGCAGATTTTTTTTGATTCATGCCTTTCATAATATAACGATAGGATTAATTTTGTTTAACTGGCTTAGCCTGTTTTAAAAAATCAATGCCAGTCATATTGTTTTCATCCTCAATATATTGTTGTGCCGATTTATTTAAAATTAAAATACTGATTCGTCGGTTGGCATCTTTACTATAATGTGGATTGTTTAATCCCACGGTATCAGCAAGCGCAACAATACGAATAATTTTATTTTTATCTAATCCACCTGCAATAAGTTCTCGTCTTGATGAATTGGCTCGGTCAGCTGATAACTCCCAATTACTATAACCTCTATCACCAGTGACATATTGACGCTCATCGGTATGACCCGATAAGGTTATTTTATTAGGTAATGAATTTAAAATAGGTGCTAAGGCATGCAAAATACTTTGCATATCAGGATGTATAACCGCACTGCCTACATTGAACATCGGTTTATCATCTGATGCCAGAATTTGAATACGTAACCCCATTTCAGTGAGTTCAATAATTAAATTAGGCGCTAATTTTTTTAGACGAGGATCGAGTTCAAACATTTCAAAAATTTTACGTGCTGTTTCAATCAGCTGGATCTTTTCGAGTTGTTTTTTTTCAAATTCGCTTTGTTGTTGTTGATTGGCAATATCGTTTTTTTCTTCACCCAGTTGCTGAGTGACATCATCACCACCGCCAGGTATCGGGCTTTCACTATCACTGATATTTTGACCGCCATTTTGCCCCATAAGTAACGGTGTTCTAAAATATTCAGCAATTCCTTGTAGTTCCTGCGGCGTTGATTTTGCGATTAACCACATAACTAAAAACAGCGCCATCATGGCGGTCATAAAGTCAGCATAAGCGATTTTCCACGAACCACCATGATGCCCTTCTCCATGCCCTGACTTTTTGCGAGTAATAATTCTTATTGAGTTATCTTTCATTGTTAATTATTTTCGGTTGAGTTGGCATTTTTATCTTTCACGTCTTGAATATATTTTTCCAATTCAAAGAAAGATGGTCGTTCATCAGAAAATATCATTTTGCGACCAAATTCAATGCAAATTTGTGGCGCATAATCATGCATACTGGCGATCAATATCACTTTGGTACATTCAAGAGTTTTGACCGTGTCTGAATTTCGTTGCTTTAACAATGCAGCTAAAGGCGAAACAAAACCATAAGCCAATAAAATACCTAAAAACGTTCCTACCATCGCATGTGCTATCAGTTCACCCAGTTCGCTTGCTGGTCTATCAGCTTGAGCTAGAGTGTTAATGACCCCCATAACGGCAGCAACAATACCGAAAGCTGGTAAGCCATCACCAATACTTGAAATCGCACTAACCGGTTTTTCGAGTTCATGTTCATAAGTTTCAATTTCTTCACTCATTAGGGCTTCGATTTCATAAACATCCATATTGCCACTAATCATCAGACGCAAGTAATCAGTGATAAAATCTAAAATTCGAGGATTGGCTAAAATAAGCGGATATTGCTTAAACAATTCACTTTCATGTGGATTATCAATATCTCCTTCTATCGATAGTGCACCACTTTGACGGATTTTAGTCAAAATGGTGTACATTAAATTAATTAGCGTTAAATATAATGCTTTATTGTATTTGGATGATTTAAATAACTGCCCTAATGCTTTGAGCGTTTTTTTGATCACTTTTTTTTCATTACTGACAATAAAAGCGCCGATAGCCGTACCACCAATAATCAAAAATTCTAATGGCTGAAAAAGTACTGCTAAATAACCACCACTAAGTACATAACCTAATAAAGCAGAGGCAATAACAACAATATATCCTATAATGATTAGCATTGGCTTTCTTCTTTCTCCATAAAATAACAGTAAATAGGACTGATATTCCTAATATTTATTTAACTTGCTAACTGCTTTGCAACCTCTGAATTAAAACCATGAGCGACAGATAGCACTTGCAAACATTTAGCCTGATTTTCTTGATGTGTCTTATGATTTTTTTCTGCCCGTGATGGTGGTTGACATAAGCTACAAACAAAACTGTTGTGTGGTTGGTATGCATGCGTGATAAAACGCCCCTTACACTCTTTACAGCATGATTGTTGCATCACTTTACTTTCAACAAATTTAACTAATATCCAAGCTCGAGTTAATCCTAATACTGGTTCTTCGTTATGAGCCGGACATTGTTCAAGATAAAGCTGATAAGCTTTTAAAATCGATTGTATTCCGGGTTTGGTGCCATGTTTCACTAAAAAATGATAAGCATTATAAAAAATACTTGAGTGAATATTCGGTTCCCATGTCATAAACCACGTTGTTGAAAACGGTAACAATCCTTTCGGTGGCGGGCAACCTTGAATTTCTTTATACAGTTTTATCAACTTACCACGACTAAGATTTGTTTCACTTTCAAGCATTTGAATTCTGGCGCCGAGTGAAATTAAACGAATAGCGAGTTGGACTTCTTTATATGATTGAACGATACTTGTACATCTCATCTTAATTACCTACCTACTTATTGATTGAATCTAACAGTAAACTAGATAAAAGAATCCCTGTATGCATCTGTTTAATATCGCTAATCCGAGAATCTTCAGTCAGTTTTTTAATCATTTCTGAATTTTCAAATCGTAATTGAAATGTTAATTGATTTGTTTCAGATAACACTAACATTTGTGATGTAGTTAAATTACTTATTGCGTCAGCAGTTTCTTCATCAATACCTAATCTAAACATCGCCATCGCTTTGTCTTTTTCAAGCATTCGTTGGCATAACAATAATGTTGAAAGATTTAAATGATGTATACATTTAAGAATATCGTCTTCTAGTATATTACCCAATTTAATCACCAATCCTATTTATTTTATTTCGCAGTAAAAAAACAAAAAACAATCAAAATTTATTATTAACTGTTTTTTTACACATAAAATTACATTTTTAAACGAGAAAGGTCAATAAAAAAATCATTTCAATTTATTTTCGTTTAATTACGCTTTGTTTTACGCAGTTTATTTTTATTTTTCTATGGTTTCACTTTACTTTGTATTCTTTTTATCGCTTGACTATGTAGTTGACTGACTCGTGACTCACTAATATCCATGACTTTTCCAATCTCTTTTAAATTCAGTTCCTCTTGGTAATACAGGGCTAAAATCATCTTTTCTTTTTCGGGTAACTTATCAATTTGTCGAGCGATTTGGTCACGAATTTCGTCATTGATAATAGTCGAAAAAGGATCACTATCTTCACCATGATCGACAATAGCATCGATGTTATCCCCTAATTTTTTCTGCATTTCGTCATAAGAACAGATTTGACTACAATTTGAATCCAACAACGCTTTACGATATTCAGAAATCGATAATTGCAAATATTCTGCAATTTGGTGATCATTGGGCGTGGTACCGAGTTTCTGTTCCAGTTGATTAATGGCTTGAGTAATATCTTTAATCTTTTTCCGAGTTTGTCTTGGTAGCCAGTCCCGACTACGGAGTTCATCTAACATTGCCCCTTTTATTCTCGGTATTGCAAAAGTGGCAAACGTATAGCCTTGAGATACATCATAACGCTTTATCGTATCTAACAGGCCGATGTAACCAACTTGCAGTAAATCATCGAGTTCAATTGTGGTAGGCAGACGAACGGCTAATTTTAATGCTTCATTACGAACTAAATGGATATACTGTTGCCAGTCGACTTGATTAATTATGCCTTGCGAGTTATATAAGCTATCATCCATTTTTAGGAGCCAAGGTTAAAAATATGCTTAATACTATTATGTCGTTAACAAGTAGATTTAATGTGATGAATAAAGATATAAAAAAGAGGTAATTATGATTATTAGTAATAACGATATCAAAAATACCGTTATTACTATGTTGTACAATTCAATTGAGTAGAATATCAGATAGATTTAACTCTTACTGTAATAAAGAAAGTACAGATTGTGGCACCTGATTTGCTTGTGCTAAAACTGAAGTACCTGCTTGTTGTAAGATTTGACCACGAGTCATGTTTGAAACTTCAGTTGCATAATCCGCATCTTCAATTCGGCTACGTGCAGAACTTAAATTGTTTACTGTGTTGTTGATGTTAGTTACAGTTGATTCAAAACGGTTTTGCACCGCACCTAATTGACCTCGTAATGCATCAATGTTAGATAGCGCTGCATCAAGGGTTTTTAATGGATCGGCAGTTGGTTTATCAGAAACATTGAAACCCGCTAAACCAAGCTCAGTACTGTCGATTTTTTTCAAATTGATTTCAATGGTTTCACCATCGTTTGCACCTACTTGAATTTTAAGGGTTTTATCTTCTGATAATACTTTTGAACCATTGAAATCAGTTTGTTTAGAAACACGGTCGATCTCTTGTAAACGTTGATCGATTTCGTTTTGGATTGATACTAAATCGCTTTGAGAGTTAGTACCATTTGCAGCTTGAACAGTTAACTCACGAATACGTTGTACGTTGTTATTGATTTCGTTTAATGCACCTTCAGTAGTTTGTGCAAGTGAAATACCATCATTAGCATTACGAGCAGCTTGAGTTAAACCACGAATATTTGATGAAAAACGGTTAGCAATAGCTTGACCTGCCGCATCATCTTTTGCGCTGTTAATACGCATACCAGATGATAAACGTTCAATTGCTGTACCTAGAACGCTTTGTGAATTATTCAGGTTATTTTTTGCCATTAAAGACATAGTATTAGTATTAATTACTTGTGCCATTTTTTTATCTCCTTAATATGATTAGTCAAATCAACGGCATATTGAAGCAAGATGTCCAATATATTTGCTGATAATTAACTTATCGGTAGCAAAATAGGAAACTTTAATAATTTTTATTTTTTGTTGTGTTATCAAACTAAAAGTAAACCCCATAGTTAAAATATCTTTCGATAATTCAGTTTATTAAATCAATAAGAAAGATATTTTATTTTTTAATTTTTTTAAAACCAGCAATCAATCACAAATTTCTTCTAAACTTTTTATGCCAAAAGCCGATATAACAGCTAGATAAGTTATGGTTGATAAATAGTGATTAAATAAGGGCAAAAAATTATGGCAATGAGCATTTTAGGGATTGGTTCTGGTATCGATCTTAATGAAGTATTAAGTCAATTAGAATCCGTTGAAAAAACACGTTTAACCCCGATCACCGCTCAACAAAAAGCGATTAATGCCAAAATCAGTGGCTTCGGTAAGTTAAAAAATGCGTTGAGCTCATTTAATTCTGCGACTGAAAAACTACAAAAAAAAGAACTTTTTTATAGTCGAGCATCAGCAGGTAATGACAATTATTTTACCACAACAGTCAATAATAAAGCGGCATTGGGTAATTATGCGGTGACTGTTGATCAGTTGGCGACTTCACACAGTATTGCAACATCAGCCATTAATGATAAGAATACTAATTTAGGTAATGACAATGAAACAAGAACCATTACCATTGAACAAGCTAATGGTCAAAAACTTGAAGTTAACCTGTCTAAGGACGAAACATCATTAGAATCCATTGCCAACGCCATTAATAATGCCAAAGTGGTTAATGAAGATGGGACAACTAGTCATTCAACCATGAGTGCAGCGATTGTTCGCAGTGGTTCAGATAGTTATCAATTAGTTATCACATCGAAAGAAACCGGTGAACAACAAGCCATTACGTCAATTTCGTCGGACGATGAAAAACTCAATAAAATTATTGGATTTAATCATCAGCAACCCGACACAAGTAATATGGTAGAAGTTGCTAAAGCGCAAGATGCTAAATTAACATTTAATGGTGTTGCTATAACAAGTGCTTCAAATACCATTAAAGAAGTGATTGAAGGTGTTGATATCACCTTAAAAGCAACCACCACGACCAGTCAAAATTTAGCTATCACCGCTGATAATGAAAAAGCAGAAACGGCAATAAAAGAATGGGTTGAGGCATTTAATCAATTACAATCAACCATTTCAAGCCTGACTCAATTTACTGCTAAAGAGACCAATTCTGACGAGTTAAGCAACAATAATGGTCCACTAATTGGTGATTCTACACTACGTAATATCGATCAAAGTATTCGTTCAATCTTTGCTAAGGGTCAATCAGGTGAGTTTTCTGTTCTTGCCCAAATTGGCGTTAACATGGATAACAAAGGTTCGCTTACTATCAATGAAAATCAATTAAAAAAAGCGCTAAGTGAAAATAGTGATGCTGTTGCTACGTTATTTACCGGTGACGGTGAGACCACCGGTATTGCTAATGAAGTATTTAATAAAGTCAGTGGATTTATAGATAGTGAAGGCATGATTGATTCAGCCACCACAGGATTAAATTCAACATTGAAATCGTTAGATAAACGATATGAACAAGTGAACAATTCGATTGAACAAACCGTCGAACGTTATCGAGTCCAATTTACTAAATTAGATGTTTTAATTAGTTCATTAGACAGTATGAGTAATTATTTAACAACCCAATTCGAAATGATGGCAAACATGAAAAAATAAGGATTAACAATAATGTATAAATTAGGATCTCAAGCTTATGAGCAAGTTAATTTAGAAACATGTGTGAGCCAAGCCTCACCACATCAATTGATCGTATTGCTCTATGATGGCGCACTAAATGCGATCAAACTTGCCAAATTATACATTCAAAAAGGAAACATAGCAGGTAAAGGAATGGCGATATCAAAAGCAATCAATATCGTTGATAACGGACTAAAAAGCTGTTTAGATTTAGAAAAAGGAGGCGAAATTGCCGAAAATTTAGAGCGCTTGTATCACTATATCAGCCAACAATTAGTACTGGCTAATTTATATAACGATCAAGATAAGCTACAAAACTGTTTTGACCTACTCAACAATATTGCTGAATCTTGGCGTGAAATTGCAAAATAAAAAAAGAGATGGTTATGAAAGGAACAACATTATTAAAACACTATGAACAACTTGATTATGTGACAGAACAAATGTTAATCAGCGCACATAAGGAAGATTGGAATACGTTACTGAGTTGGCAAAATCAATACTCACAATTATCTGAAAATATTATAGAACTTGACGGTATCTTAACTACCGAACACGTTCCCACGCAATGTAAAGATAGAGTACGAATGTATATTCAAAATATCTTAAGTTATCAACAGCAAATCAGCCAATTAGTTACCACACGGCATGCTGAATTAGGGGAATTAATCGGAGAAAAAGTCCGTCAACAGAGTAAAATTGAAAATTACCAACACGTCGCTAACTTAATTTAACAGATAAATTTATTAAATATTTGCTAAGTGCAAGATTGAAAATAATGACTAGACATTAACGATCTTGCACTTATATCAATGTTTAATGCATATTAAACATTCATATTCATGATTTCTTGATAAGCCGCAACAAGTTTGTTACGAACTTGAATACCAAATTGAAGTGAAACCGTCGATTTTTGCATATTCACCATAACTTCATTTAAGGCAATATTGGGTTCACCCAGTTCAAACGCTTTTGCTTGATTTTGAGCCTGTATTTGCGTTTGGCTAATAGAATCCAACGCCATTTTTAGTTCAGTGGCAAAACCAGATTGATTGGAAATTGATTGTTTCTTTTCAAGCAGATTGGAGGCTTTTATCGATGAGAGAACGCTATTGTCAAAATTATTTAAATTATTCATGTAGTTAAAATTTTAATCTTATTTAAATTGCTCAACTAATCCTCAATTTACCATACAACCAAAAATTTAAATGCCACAAGTAAGGGGAAAATCCTTTTCTTTTTTAGCTATTGATTTTTCTAAATACACAGATAATAAACTCTAGAATTCATCTAATTAGTTTAGAATTAGGATATTTATGACTAGCCAAACTGTCGGTAAAAAAGGCGAATCAATATTAAATAAGTTACCTTTTATCAATCAATTAAAACAAAATCCAAAAATGCTGCTACTTATTGCCGGCGTGGTGATATTAGCCATCTTAAGTATGACTTACTTATGGATGAAAAATGACGATTATGGGGTTTTGTTTAGTAATGTAAGCGACAAAGATGGCGGTGAAATCATTAGTCAATTGGATAAGATGAATATTCCTTATAAATTCACATCATCTGGTTCAACCATCTTAATTCCTGAAGAAAAAGTTTACGATACGCGTTTACGCATTGCTCAACTTGGATTACCAAAAGGGGGCGCCGTTGGCTTTGAATTGCTTGATAAAGAAAGTTTTGGGATGAGCCAATTTAACGAGCAGATCAATTATCAACGTGCTTTAGAAGGTGAACTATCCCGTACAATTTCAATCATTAGTAGTATTGATGATGCCAGAGTGCATTTAGCTATGCCTAAACCCTCATTATTTGTCAGAGAACGAAAATTTCCTTCAGCTTCTGTCGCATTAACCTTATTACCCGGTCGTAGTCTATCACAACGTCAAATTGATGCCATTATTCACCTTATTTCAAGTAGTGTACCTGAATTACAAGCCGATAAAGTTACCATTATCGATCAGCATGGTAATTTACTTACGGGTGAAAATTATCGTGATAAAACATTTAATGTTGCTCATTTAGAATTTAGTGAACGCATTGAAAATAGCGTTCGTGAGCGTGTTGAAAAAATTATTATTCCGATTTTAGGTAAAAAAAATGTCATGGTACAAGTCAATGCTGATATTGACTTTAGTCGACAAGAAACGACATCGGAAACCTTTGATCCAAATAGTGATATCGCTAACCAAACTATTCGCAGTAAACAGCGAATCGAAAATCGTCAAGTGGGTAATAATGCGGGCATAGGCGGCGTGCCCGGTGCACTATCTAATCAACCTACGCCAACCGCAAGTGCATCAATTGATGAACAACCTGAATCAAAAGAACAAGATGATAAACAAAAAATCTATAATTTACAGTCAAATAACACTTTAAATTACGAAGTTAACCGGCAAGTAGTTCACAGTAAGATACCCGAAGGCAGAATCAAACGTTTATCGGTTGCCGTGTTAGTCAATTATAAATATGTCGATCCAGATGCTAATCATTCAGATTCCGATGTGAATAATGTGTCTGCAACATCTGAAACAGACGAAAAAACAAATGAAGCCAACAACAATACGCCACAATGGGTCAAACTGGATAATGAAGAGCTAAAAAATATTGAGGCGTTAGCTCGTCAAGCAATGGGATATTCAGATTTACGCGGCGATACCTTAACTGTAGCTAATTTAAAATTTAGTGATCAACTTGATGATGAAAATGACGGATTGGCATTTTGGGAAACTCACCAATTTTATGAAAACACTAAAACAGGCATTAAATATCTGATCTATATTTTCATTGCGTGGATAATTTGGCGCAAAGTATTACGTAATGTTTGGATGAAGTTACAACGACAATACTTCAGTACGCCAGATAATACATCAGATACCCAAACAAGTATTGATGAAAAATTAGATTACAAAGCGCACAGTAAACAACAGCAGAAGATATTTGAAGATAATATGCAACAACAGCAGTACATCCGTAAAATTGTTGAGAAGGATCCACGTGTTATGGCGTTAATTATTCGCAGCTGGATCAGTAAAGAGGACAGCAACGAATGAATTTAAATGAATCACAAAAAGCCGCAACAGTTTTAATGGTGTTAGGTGAAGAAATCGCTGCACAAGTGATGCAATATCTCAATCCTAAAGAGGTGCAACAAATCAGTAGTGCGATGATGTCTTTGCCACAGCTTTCACAAGAACAGTTAAAAGGTATTCTTAATGAATGCCAAAAAACACTGGAAGAGTGTGCGGTACTTAATACAGATACCAATGGCTACTTACGTTCAGTATTAGAAAAATCTATTGGTAGTGAAAAAGCTGGGCGTTTACTCGATGAGCTGTTAGGAAAAGATATTGAAGAAGCCACCGACGGTCTTGAAATGCTTAATTTTGTTGATGCTGCTCGAGCTGTTGATTTGGTTAAAAAAGAACATCCACAAATTATTGCCACTATTTTAGTCCATTTACACCGAGATTTAGCGGCGGAAATTCTTAATCTATTCGATGACGATTTACGTAATGATGTGATGTTACGTATTGCCACTTTTGGTGGTGTTGAACCGTCAGCACTCCGATTATTATCTACGTCATTATCAACATTATTACACGGACAAAATATTAAACTTAATAACTTAGGCGGAATCAGAACCGCAGCCGAAATCATTAACTTAATGAAGAGCCAACAAGAAGAGTTGGTTATCAATGCATTACGCGATTACGACAATGAACTTGCACAGAAAATTATTGATGAAATGTTCTTGTTTGAAAATCTGGTTGAAGTGGATGATAGAAGCATCCAACGTCTACTTAAAGATGTCGATAACGAGACGCTCATTATTGCATTAAAAGGTGCATCAATTGCATTACGTGACAAATTACTTAGCAACATGTCACAACGCGCAGCCTCTATTTTACGTGAAGATCTTGAAAACAGACCGCCGGTGCGCTTATCACAAGTGGAAACGGAGCAGAAGAAAATCTTGGTTATTGCGCGTCGCTTAGCTGAAACCGGTGAAGTTATCTTAAGTAGCGGTGATGACGAATATGTGTAATAGTTCAGATAAATTAAGCTGGGAACCGCTCTGTTTTCAGGATTTATCGTCATCAGACTTTTCACCATTAACACAACAATCTATGGCTACTCAGGTTGACGAAGTAGAAAGTGAGCCTGAGCCAGAACACATAGATGTTGTACCGGCTCCCTCTATCAGTGAAGAAGAGTTAGAACTGTTAAAGCAAGAAGCAAAATCACAAGCCTATCAAGAAGGATTCGAACAAGGTCATAAAGAGGGCTTTGAGAATGGCAAACAATCTGGGTATGACCAAGGATATTTAGTTGGTCAACAGCAAGGTCGTGAACAGATTGAACAACAACTTGATGATGAAAAAAAGCAAGCTGTTCAAGCTATCACACACTTAATCAACAATTTTGAGCAATCCATTAAAGAGATTGACGAATTAATTGTGCCTCAATTATTTGATTTGGCATTAGTTGCAGCACAAAAAACGGTTGGTAGCCTATCTAAAGTTAAACAAAAGCAATTAATGCACACGATTAATCAATTAGTTGAACAATGTTCTATGTTATCTGATCCAATCGTATTACACCTTAACCCTGCTGATTTACGCTGGTTAGAACCGATGTTAAATGATGATATTAATCCACACCAATGGCAATTTATTGCTGATGCAAATGTTGAAGAAGGCGGATGTAAATTATTGACAGATACCAACGAAGTGAATAGCAATATTAATCAACATTGGCAAATGATGTCTGATCACTTACAAGGCGAGAACCATTAACGTGCGATACTCAAGTCAATGGTCAACCAAACTCCTTCAAGCAACAAAGCAGCTTAAAGATTTATCATTGATTCGTCATTATGGTCGATTAGTAAAAGCGTCTGGGCTAGTCCTTGAAGCAGTCGGATTAAAATTACCATTAGGCTCCAACTGTTATATTGAAAGGCAGTGCCAAGGTCATATCGATGCCGTTGAATGCGAAGTGGTAGGGTTTAATGCACATACACTTTACCTAATGCCATTCGAATCCACTGACGGTATTTTACTGGGCGCAAGAGTGTACACCGCACAATACGATTTAGCCCATTTTAGTCACAAATTATTACCGGTTGGTATGACGTTATTGGGGCGAGTTATTGACGCAATGGGAAAACCGTTAGACGGAAAACCCTTACCGGAAAATGTCGAGTATCAAGGCTTATCGAATAAAACACTCAATCCATTACAACGTACGCCCATTCATCAAGTGCTCGATGTAGGGGTTAGAGCAATCAATGCTCTACTCACTGTTGGGCAAGGACAGCGAATGGGTTTATTTGCCGGTTCGGGCGTCGGTAAAAGTGTGTTACTCGGTATGATGGCACGCTACACCCAAGCAGATGTTATTGTCGTTGGTTTAATCGGCGAACGGGGACGAGAAGTTAAAGACTTTATCGAAAATATTTTAGGCGAAGAAGGACTGTCACGCGCTGTCGTGGTAGCAGCGCCAGCGGATGTATCACCATTATTACGTTTACAAGGGGCGACTTACGCCACCAAAATTGCGGAATCTTTTCGTGAACAAGGGTTAAATGTCCTTTTAATTATGGATTCGCTCACTCGCTATGCAATGGCACAGCGTGAAATTGCCTTAGCTATCGGTGAGCCACCAGCGACGAAAGGTTATCCCCCTTCAGTATTTGCTAAATTACCCGCTCTGGTTGAAAGAGCCGGTAATGATAATCATGGTAAAGGCGCGATTACCGCATTTTATACCGTTTTAACCGAGGGGGATGATCAGCAAGATCCGATTGCTGATTCAGCCCGGGCTATTTTAGACGGGCACATCGTACTTTCACGCTCACTTGCTGAATCGGGTCATTATCCAGCTATTGATATAGAAGCCTCCATTAGCCGTGTTATGACGGATCTCACCGCGCCTGAAGATGAGAAAAAATCACGTCTGTTCAAACAACTGTTTTCGAGCTTTCAACGTAATCGTGATTTAATCAATGTTGGTGCTTATGTCGCCGGTACTGATCCTTTATTAGATAAAGCAATTACGCTATTTCCGGCTATGCAAACCTTTTTACAGCAAGGGATTAATGAACATTGTAGTTATCAAGAAGCCTATCAACAGCTAGTTGCAATTGTTGATCCTAACGCCATGGGATCGTAAGGAAGTATCATGAACAATAAAAATTCGACACAACATGCTTTTTTAACCTTAAAACAGTTAGCACAAAAATCGATTGATGATAGTTTAATTCGATTAAAAAAAGCAAACGAAAGTCATCAACAAGCACAATCACAACTTAAGGTACTTAATGATTATTACGCTGAATATCAACAGCAATTAAATAGCGCTTTATCGAATGGTATTAAAGGATGCGAATTAACTAATTTTACCGCATTTATAGCCAATATTGAGCAAGGTATCGAACAACAAAAAAAATTGCTACTCACATTAGCGATTAAACAACAACAGATAACCAACGAACTTAATCAATCCAATAAAAGTTTGAATACCTATACCACGTTATTAGAAAAACAGCACAAAAAGCAATTACAACTTCAAAATCGAATACAGCAAAAAATGACGGATGAATTTGCCCAGCAACAGTTATCAAGGAGAGTATTACATGAATATTAATTTAAATAGTGATATGCAATTAATATCAACGAATCTATCAAAACAACTTGATGAGGAAGCTAATGTGAATGATGCGAATCTTTTTCAGCAGTTATTGGCTGACAATGAAAAGCCGTTATCGCATCCAGAACAGCCAAACAACCTAAATCAAATTGACTATGAGGGATGTGAATTTGATGATCAAAACAATAGTCTTGATGGATTAATCTTCCCTGTTTTCCCTTATGATACCAGTATGATTCAATCAGAAATGCGTGACAAATTACCGGCAAGTCATCTTTCATATCATCTTAATAGTGCAATCAATAGATTAAATTCTTTCGCATCAGACATCACTGATGACGAGCAACGATTACCCGTTAATAGCCTTGATGAGCGTGAAGCAATAATCGATGAACTCTCATTGCAAAACAATATGGCAATAAAGGGAAGTAACCCACATCATTTTAGTGCGAACTTAAATAACACTGAAATAGCCACTTTGAAAAAGAGTTCAAATCGTCAATTATCAGCCGTCGCAAATAATTGTTTTCCGTTGAATAATGCTAGAGCAGAATTACAAAACCAACAACGTCATGTTTCGATACAGCAGTTCACAAGCGATATGACTATCAATCAAGAGACAGCAATAACCACATCGTCGCATGGACAAGATCCAACAGGGGTAATGTTGACGCCTGCAAAAATCACCACGTCGATAAACTTGCCTGTCGCAGTCACAAATCAACAATGGCCGTCATCACTTACTGAGCAGATCATCATGTTTAACCGGCAAGGGATTCAAACGGCGAATATTAAACTTAATCCTCAAGAGCTAGGTTCATTACATATAAAACTGGATATGATAGAGGATAAAATGAACTTGCATATGATGGCTGCTCACGCCGTAGTCAAAAGCGTTTTAGAATCTGCCTTACCCTATTTGAAAAGTTCGCTTGAAGAGCAAGGTATCACACTAGAGCAAGCCGATATTAGTGACTTTTCAATGATGAACGATGCTAATCAGTCGGCGCAATATCAACAATCAAAGAATCGTCAAACACCAATAATCGAACATTCAAATGTCATTGAGGAAATTCATCAACCTAGTCAGGTTAGTCACCATTTGGCAAAATCGGGGTTGAGTATATTTGCGTAAAGCTGAGTAAGGCATTGCATTTATTTTTTTAAATGATGAGAGAATAAAAAGGCTGAATAGGTGATATTTTTATCGCCTATTCTTCAAATCAATTCTGTCAGCTTGATCTATTATTCTTGTATTTTTAACCATTCAATTGGTTATTATTTTTCCAAATTTTAACTGAGATAAGAATAAACATGCCAACTTCCAAGAAAAAAGTGAGTATTTTAAACCTAATACTTATTATCATTACAATGTTAGCATTAGCAACAACTGCCTATTTATGGTTCCAAAATCAGTCTAAAAATACAATTAAAGCTAAAGAAGAGCCACCTGTTTTATCACCGGTATTTTTAACACTAAAACCGTTTACAATTTCATTACCAACTTCAGAAGATAGTACAGAAATTAACAAAGTTCTCTATGTTGGTATGGTATTACGTGTTGCTGACGAAGAACAAAAATCAGTACTATTAGAGTATTTACCGGAAGTCAGAAGCGATGTATTACTGTTAACGTCTAAACAATATGTCAATAATTTAAAGCTTGAAACAGGTAAACTTGATTTACAAGAGCAAATCAAAGTCGCTCTATCCAGACAATACGATCCTAAACATTCAGTGAAGGTGGATGAAGTATTGTTTACCGATTTTATCATACGGTGATTACCATGCCGGATAAGCAAGCGCCTACGCCCAATATGAATAAGTCTTCTGATAGCTTACCACCGTCTGAAGACAAACCAATGACAACAAATAAGAAAGATCCTGACAATCATATATCATCAAAAAAAATTGAAGTTAAACCTTATGATTTATCTGTCAAACATAGTTTTATTCCTGAACGTTTAACTGCGTTAGAAATTGTGAATGAGCGCTTTGCTCGTCAATTTAGAATAGGTTTATTTAACTTATTAAGACGAAATACGGATGTCATTGCCTCACCGATTGAACCTCAAACTTTTAAAGAGTTTTCACAGATTTCAGCGGCTAACCATTTAAATCTTGTTCACCTCAATCCATTGCGAGGTTCAAGCTTATTTGCGTTTTCGCCTGAGATTGTTTATACCGTGGTTGATACTTTATTTGGTGGTGATGGCCATGCTTCGCAACTCGATACAGAAGAACGGGAATTTACCCATACCGAACAGCAAATTATTAAACGGGTGCTCGAACTAGCGTTAACGTTTTATCAAAATGCCTGGACAGATATATATTCAATTGAAACTGAATACATTCGTTCAGAAATACAGAGCAAATTCACCAATATCACAAGTTCACCGGATGATGTCGTTTTAACATCAAACTTTAAAGTTGAAATTGGTAATTCTAAAACCACGTTCAGTATCTGTATTCCTTATTCAATGGTTGAACCCATTAAAGAGTTACTGATAAAACCACCGATTGAGCAACAAACGCATCAAGATGATAACATTTGGATGAGTTCTTTAACCAGTGGCATCAAACAATCTACCGTCGAGTTAGTTGCTAACTTTACGACAATTCAAACAACAGTAGACAAACTACTTGCGCTCAAAGTAGATAATATTTTAGTAATCGAAAAACCAACTCTTCTTGATGTTACTGTCGGGGGTGTACCTATATTAAAAGGTCACTATGGAAAAACCCATAAACAATATGCTATTCAAGTAGAACAAGTAATTAATCCTGTATTAGAACAATTGAATGAAGGGGAATTCAATGACTGATAACAAACAAAATAATGACGAAAACCAAGCGAATGATACGCTCAATGATGAACTTATTGCCAAAGAAGCCATTTTTGAAACACTTTCACCTAATCATACAGAAGATAAAAAACAAGATATCAATCTTATTTTAGATATTCCTGTTCATTTAAGTGTCGAACTTGGTCGAACTAAAATGACAATCAAAGATTTACTCAATCTTACTCAAGGATCAGTGATTGCGCTCGACGGACTTGCTGGCGAACCTTTAGATATTTTGATCAATGGTTATTTGATTGCTCAAGGCGAAATTGTCGTTGTTGGTGATAATTACGGTGTCCGTATTACCGATATTATAACTCCTTCCGAGCGTGTGCGCAGACTGAGCCGTTAATGGCGATAAACCTAAAAAATATGACTAAGATCTCAACCTCAAGTACCCACACTATCACGAGCAATACTGTATCGTCATCATCTGAATTAAATCTTTACAGTCAAATGGGCACATCAATTGGCACGGCGCTAATTGGTGTCATTTTTATGATTCTATTGTTAGGTTGGATAGTTAAACGTCTGGGTCATAATAAGAAACGTAATGCATTTATTGATGTTAAAGCAACGCATTGCATTAGTCCAAAAGAACGAATCATGTTAGTTGAGGTGGATAAGCAATTATTGGTTGTCGGTATCACTTCGCATCATATGACGTTGCTACATACCATTGATGAACAACGTGCCGAAAAATTATTATCACAATCAACACCCGTTGCTAAATCAGCTGATAACAATGTGTTCAAGCAAATCTTGCAATCAGCGTTAAAAACGAAAAAGGAGTGATGCCTTGTGCGGTTAAAAATTTTTATATTGCTAATGACATTATTAAGCTTATTGTTTTTTAGCCGATTTTGTTTTGCCGATCCTTCATCACTCCCGTTTATGACTGAAACAATACAAAATGGTGAACATAGTTGGTCATTACCTGTTGAAACATTGGTATTTTTAACGTTACTCACGTTTATACCTGCTATTTTACTTTTGATGACCAGTTTTACCCGAATCATCATTGTATTGGGATTATTACGCAATGCGCTTGGCACGCAATCAGCCCCACCCAACCAAGTTATTTTGGGCATTGCACTATTTATGACATTTTTTATTATGTCACCGGTGATCGATAAAATTTATCAAGATGCTTATATTCCTTATTCACAAAATCAAATCACGATGCAAGAAGGCTTAACAACAGCTGCAAAACCATTACGCGAATTTATGCTATGCCAAACACGGGAAAATGATCTCGCCTTATTTATGAATATGTCTCATGTCAACGAAGTTGAAACACGAGAACAAGTGCCATTGAATGTACTAGTACCTGCCTTTGTCGTCAGTGAATTAAAAACAGCGTTTCAAATTGGTTTTACGATTTTTATCCCCTTTTTAGTCATTGATTTAGTTGTTGCAAGTACGTTAATGGCATTAGGCATGATGATGGTACCACCTGCAACCGTATCTCTACCATTCAAATTAATGTTGTTTGTTTTAGCGGATGGTTGGCATTTGTTACTAGGTTCACTGGCACAGAGCTTTTTTAGTTGAAAAACATAAATTCAAGATTCTTAAATTAAGGAAAATTATGTCACCTGATTCGATTAGTACGCTTGCTATTCAAGCTGTCAAAGTCGCAGCCTCACTTGCTGGCCCTTTACTTTTAGCTGCATTGGTGACCGGCTTGATTATTAGTTTATTACAAGCTGCAACACAAATTAACGAAATGACCTTATCTTTCATTCCTAAAATTTTAGCGGTGATTGTCGTCTTAATTGTTTTAGGGCCGTCAATGCTATCAACAATGACTGACTATATTAAAATTGTTATTACCAACATTCCAAATCTAACCAGCTAAATTTAATGGAATTTGATATTAATTATCTATTTGATATTGATTTTTTTTCTTGGGTCAAAAACTCGTTTTTGCCGTTTGTACGTATTTTAGCACTAGTAATGGTCGCTCCCATTACTGGCGAAAAAGAAGTACCTAACCGCGTCAAAATTGGTTTAGCTTTACTCATTGCACTTTTGTTACCATTACCCCCGACCGATGAGCCTGTAACACTCTATTCATTAATGGGTATTTGGATGATTGCTCAGCAAGTTATCATCGGTGTTTTAATGGGTCTTGCTATGCAACTTGCCTTTATGACCATGAGAGTAGCTGGTGAATTAATTGGTATGCAAATGGGGCTTGGCATGGCTACGTTTTTTGATCCTATTGGTGGGCCATCTACATCGGTATTATCACGTTTCACCAATATCATCGCTTTGTTAATTTTTCTTAGTTTAGATTGTCATTTATGGTTATTGTATGGACTAGCCAATAGTTTTGACATCATTCCAATAACAACTTTACCGTTAAAAGCAAATGGCGTTCTTACTTTGATTGATATCAGCCGATTACTATTTATTAATGGGATAATGTTAGCATTACCCTTAATGGCTTTGTTGTTAATTATCAATATGGCGTTAGGGCTGTTAAATAGAATGACTCCTCAACTATCTATTTTTGTTATTGGTTATCCCCTAACCTTATTATTAGGGTTAATCATGCTCACATATTTAATGTCGATGTTACCCGCTTTTGCCGAGTTTGTGTTTGAACAGATATTTGAATATATATCAACAATGCTAATAGCATTAGCCGGTTAAATAATTTAAGCAAAGTATCCTAAAAGGGGCGATAAAACAGTTATTGCATATTGTAATTTATACAGATGAAAGATCGTTCTAAGTAATAAAACTCTCGGAGAGAAACCTTTTGACGGTTGGTTAAAATAAAAAATATTTATGCGGTAGTTTAACAAATTGAATCGGTATCTTCAGTTAAATTACCACATAAATTATCATTATTTTTATCTACTTTTAAGCTCTTCTCGAGCCATTTTTTTCATTTTTTGTTCGATTCGTTGACGTTTTAAAGGAGAAAGATAGTCAACAAATAGCTTACCTTTTAAATGATCCATTTCATGTTGAATGCATATCGCAAGAAGTTCATCGGCATCAATTTGGTAAGGGTTTCCATTGCGATCAAGCGCTTTAATCTTAATTTTTTCAGCTCTTGGTACAAATCCTCGACAATCTGGAATGGATAAACAACCCTCTTCTATGCCTGTCTCCCCCTCCTGGCTAATCACTTCTGGGTTAATGATTACATAAACATTGCTACGATCTTCTGTTACATCAATGACAATAATTTGTTCATGCACATTAACTTGAGTGGCGGCAAGTCCAATACCATTATGCTCATACATGGTCTCAATCATATTATCTATAATGGTTTGTAGTTCGGGTGTAAATGCTGTCACTGGTTTTGCAACTTTGCGTAATCGCTCATCAGGAAAACGTAATACCGGTAAAATAGCCATAATTTCTTCGATCTACTCCTCAATTGTCAGGTTTTTCAGATTTAAATACATTGTAAACATTTATGATGCTGGTGAATAGCATTTGTTAGCTATTGATAAAATATATCTCACCAATTCACGAAACCACACTTTTATAAAATGATAAAACAATGATGAGTAAATATGAGTTCTTATTACGAATTTCAATGCTGGGACAAGAAAAACGTGCCATTTTTAAAAAAATGAGTCAGTTTTTTAAAAATGGATTGCCAAATACAATCAATAATGTTGCATTTTTTCTCGAAAAGCTTGGATTGAATGAAACGCAACAAGAACGCTTTTTGGCTATTTCATACCTTCATTTTGAACCTGTGCTTAATTGGCTCAATAGTGATGGTATGCCTAAAACGCTTATTACCTATTGTGATCCTGATTATCCACCACTACTCAAACAAATTAGCGCATCGCCTTTATTACTTTTTGTTATGGGGAATAAACAGTTACTACAAACACCTCAAATTGCCATGGTCGGTAGCCGTCAATTTAGTGAATATGGTGCACAATGGGGACGCTATTTTGCGGGGGAATTGGCAATAAATGGTTTAACAGTAACTAGCGGTTTAGCGTTGGGACTAGATGCAATTTGTCATCGAGGCGCATTAGAGGTATCGGGCGATACTATAGCCGTTTTAGGAAGTGGGCTTGCTAAAATAGCACCGCGATCAAACTTAAAACTTGCCCATGATATTTTGGCACAAAATGGCGCTTTAGTTTCTGAATTTTTGCCCTTTGAAGCAGCAAGATCAGAATATTTTCCAAGACGAAACCGGATAATAAGCGGATTAAGTCTGGGTACTTTTGTGGTTGAAGCTTCGGAAAAAAGTGGCTCATTGATTACCGCCCGTTATGCCTTAGAACAAAATCGAGATGTATTTGCTTTACCCGGTGAAATTAATAACGAAAACAGTCGTGGTACGCATGCTTTAATTCAGCAAGGAGCCTATTTAGTCACAAAACCAACTGATATTTTAGAGCATTATTCTCATTATCTATCAACTATCAAGCCATTAACGTCGCAATCTGTAAAATTCGTTGAAACTATTTTATATCCTGAAATTTTTGCTTTAATTCGTCATCAACCTATTCCGGTTGATATTATTGCTCAACAGTTAAATTTATCGATTCCTGATTTGACAATTAAATTGTTAGATATGGAACTTGCCGGTTTAATTAAGACGGTAACAGGTGGGTATATTCGTAACGTTACGGTTTAATTTAGTTATATTTTACAGCCATACTATTTTTAACATCAAACATCCGCCAATTAAGATCAGCGGATGAACACAAGTTATAAGCTATTCTTCGTCGATTTCTAAGGCAATTTCCGACAAAATAATTCCGGTGTTATCGGCATAAACAAAATCACCAGAAAAGAAGGTCACCCCCCCAAAATTGACTCTAATGTCTACTTCGCCAATACCTTGATCTTCTGCACCTACGGGTATCGCCGCTAACGCTTGAATACCAATATCTGCTTCTGCCAGATAATCTACTTGTCGAACCGCGCCATAAACAATGATGCCTTCCCACTGATTTTGAACAGCAAAATCAATCAGTTCTGCATCAATCAATGCTCGACGAACCGATCCACCGCCATCAATAACTAGAATTTTACCTGCGCCATTAGATTGCAAGATTTCGTATAATAATCCGTTATCTTCAAAACATTTAACTGTTACGGCTTGACCTGAAAATGATGCAACCCCACCAAAATTAGTGAAAATTGGTTCTACTACGTTAACATCTTCCGGATAATAATCACAAAGAATTGAAGTATCAAACTCCATTGCCAAGCCTCCTTTAGCCTTTATATTTTAGTTTATCTAGTATAACGCTTACATAGCGTTACAAGATACCGAATTTAAATAAACGTGAGCTAGTTCAAAATAATTCCCAAACAATAAAGTAAATTAGTGAATAATGCAAGTTTGACCATCTGTAATAATAAAGGGATAGCATCCTTAGCTACCTTAAATCGAAAAACAGCATAAATATGGTAAATAAATAGCGGTAGCGTTATCAAAAATAACCACCGCCAAATGGTATGTAACTGATGACTAGCAAAAAGTGCCAATAAAATAAATGCAGTCACAATTAGAAATAGATGATAAAAGCGAGCTTTGGTTTGTCCCATTAAGACCACTAACGTACGCTTATGGCAATTTCGATCGCTATCAATATCACGTAAATTGTTAATATTGAGTACGGCCACTGACAACAATCCACAACCTAAAGCAGGTAGAATAATTAAATTTGATAATGATTTTGTTTGCAGGTAGTAACTTCCTATTACACCAACTAGCCCAAAAAATATTAAAACGGATAAATCGCCAAAGCCACTATAGCCATAAGGCTTGTTGCCAATAGTATAGGTAATAGCAGCAATAATAGATAGCAAGCCTAATAATATAAAACTGAATAATTCATATCGGTTGTTGCAAGCAACGTGTAATAGACATAGCCCGGATAAAATACAACAAATTATATTGATGATTAACGCTATTCTTAACTGTTTTAATGTGATTAACCCCAATTGAATACCACGAGTATGAGCGGTTATATTACATTTATCACTTCCTTTAACTGCATCACCGTAATCGTTAGCTAAATTTGACAGAATTTGTAACAACGAGGCAGTACTAATAGATAATAACATGATCCGATAATCAAATTGTTGTTGCCAATAAGCCAGCGCATTACCGACTAATATCGCACATAAAGAAAGGGGTAACGTTTTTAAGCGTAGGCTAATAATCCATGGATAATATTTCATTCACTACAACACAAGATATCTATCTAAAACATTAGCAAAATATCATAACAGGAAAAACGAATAATTCGACTTTGATAATGAAAATCTTTTTTAGTAATACATTACGCAACTTAACATTCGTTAATTGTCATCATAACTACTAAGACAATTAACGAATTATTGGAAGCAGTTTGATGAATAAAAAGTTCAATAAGATTAAATCAACTGCCGTTTAGATTGTATTTTCGCTTTTCTCTTTCTGAAAAATTTACGTATTCGACCTTCTCTTAATGCAGCAATAAGAATGCCCATTATGCTGTATATCGCACCTAATAAGAGTATCATCAACATATTGTGCCAATTATCTGCTAGCCCAAGTCCCATTTGATTCACACCTGCAATCATGTTAGTCGCCCATGTTGACGGCAATAAATATGAGACAAATTGAACCCAATGAGGCATAGCATCGATTGGCCAAATGGTACCGGATAGATAAAACACAGGCGTCGTCAAAAATGCCAATGTCAGATATATCATTTCAGTTTTGCGCAAACACTCAGTCAACAATTTACTTAAACCCAAAGCACCGAGTAATAGTGGAAATGTCATGATTAGTATTTCAGTAAGGCTAGCTAACTGACGATAACCAAGTACCCAAGGCCATAATCCAAAAAGCACGATGGATAAAAAAAGCCAGATTGGTAATAAACCAAATAAGCTACCAAAAATTACAATTTTTGGCGGTTTTCCTTGTGGCAAGGAGTTTAACGTAATGTTAGTGCGTGTTGCAGCGATTAAAAATGAGTGCTGCAATAACATCACTAATAAGCCAGGAAAAGTGATGGCTGCAAAGCTTATGCCAGCATTGTATAGCGGTTCTGTTTGACCTTTAATTGGCGATAGTATGATGTCGATCTGTTTATCGGCAAATCCAGCATTTCGCATAATCCGTGTATTATATTGAGTTAATATTTGCTGATAGATTCCTCGAATATCCACCTGTATCAAACCATTAGCTAAACGACTTGAAGCATCACCATAGGCTGGTATTGTGACTTCTTCACCATTTAAGATCTTTTTTTCAAAATTTCTTGGAATAGTAAATACCGCAAACAGTTTACGATTATTGATATCATCATACGCTTGTAATGAATTTTCATAAGTAATGGCTTCAATCTTTGAACTGGTGTTTAAAGAACGTATTAGGCTTCGACTAGTCGCCGTATGATCTTGATCAACAATTGCTACCGGCAAATTTGTAATAGTGCCATTAATATAAACTAAACTCATCAAAGAAACCGATAAAAGTAATAATAACCACATCGGTCGCATTAACATGTAAAAGAATATTTTTATAAACGAAGACCAAAATATTTTAATCATCTTACTTATCCTCTTACTGTGAATGCAAACGTTTCACTAAACGTTTTCTGACTAACACGGTAATAATTATTGGATAGATCATTAAAATACCGCAGGTTTTTAATACTGAAAGATAACTTGAATGCCGTAAAAAAAGGTCAAATAACTTATTTAGCGCATAAGTTAGTGGCTCAAGGGATGAGATAAATCTGGCTATCCACGGCATTGAAAGTTCGGGTACAACAATACCTGAATAGGTTAATGCCAATCCGACTAGCACACCGATATAGGTATATGCATCAATAGCCGTTTTCGTAAAGGTATACAGTAAAATACCAATACTTTGTGCCGCTATGACATAAAAAAACACCACCGTCATCATCGCAAACGGGGATCCTGATACCCTGGCATGCGAAAACAAAACTAACATCGCAATTTCGAAAATGAGTAACATGGTATACCAAATGGTATACGGCGCTAATTTTCCAAGCACAAAGGGATAATTAGGGCGGGTTCGCTTAGGTAATTGCGACAGGATATAGATTGTTGTAGTAACAACAAATAATTGTAATAAATGTACAACCGCCGAAAACTGTTGGAAGTACATTGAGTTACCGCTAGCATTAAATAGCCCATCATAATTGAAATTCACTTTGGCAAGTGGGGGAACTGGTAACCCGACACTGGTCGCTAACGTTGTTCGATATTCAGTATTTAACGCCGCAATTAACCCCGAATAATCCATAATGGAGTATAACCCTGCACTGTAATATAACGCATTATAATAAAGCATCGGGGTAGGTTGACGACCAGATAAAACATCCGCTTCAAAATTGGGTGGAATATACAATATGGCATAAATTTTTGCTTCTTGTAAATCCCGTTCAGCCTCGGAAAGTTGGCTATCGTAATTAATCAGGTTGGCATGCGCACCCGCATTAAGATTACGCACAATTTCACGTGATAAAACACTTTTATCCTGATCGATATAGCCAACGGGTAAATCGAACAAAACACCGCGATAAAAGATACTACTGATTAAGACAAAAATAATCAGTGGTAAGATCCACATTAACCAATGAAAAGTGAACCGCTTGAATATTTGCGGCACTTCGTCATTAAATGCATCTTTAAAACGTGTCCAAAAGTCCAACATTAATTGTCCAATTTCCATAAAGTACTCATACCCGCACGTAAACCTTCTACATGATGAATTGGATATAATCTGACTTCAAACGTTTTCAAATCAAAATCGCCCGTTGCACGAGTTGCACGCTTGGTTGCATAGTCTCCCATTGGGGCAATGTAACGAACTTCTGCTTCGATTTCTTTATTTCCTAGTGCCGGCACTTCTAACTTAATACGATCTCCTTTGTGAACGTTCGGCATAATATTTTCTCGAAGATTAAACACAAAGTAGGCATCCGGTAATCGAATCACTGTTAATAGCGGACTATTCGCATTAAATAATTCCCCTACCTCAGCCGGTATTGAACCAATTTCACCACCAACAGGGGCTTTAACTTGAAGATCATCATATTGAATTTGTAATTGCTTGAGTTGCTCTTCTGCTTCTTTTAATTTGGCTGCATAAATTTCACGCTGTTCTATACGATCACCATTTTTAGCTTGATCTAAATTAGCCTGTGCAGATTGTACCTGTTGAAAAGCAGCATCACGTGTTTTTAATGCATTATCCAATATTGACTGTGATACAAACCCTTTTGCAGATATTGCTTTATTACGGTCATATTCTTTTGATGCATTATCATAAGCGACTTTTGCTTGTTCAAGTAATGCTTCGTAATAACGTATGCTTTCTTCACGCGTACCATGTTCGGAAAGTGCCACCTGAGCTTTAGCTTGATCTCGTGCGGCTTCAGCCGCTTTCACTTGCGCTAATAATTCAGGACTATCAAGCGTAATTAGAATATCATTAGGCTTTACATCATCACCCCGATTAACGTGAATAAGCTGAACACGCCCTTTGGCTTTTGAAGCCACACTGACATTCGGCGCATCAACCTCACCTTGAAGAATTAACTGGCTATTGTGTGAGCGTATTAGGATCGTCATTGAAATTAAAATAACGATTAACGCAATACTAATAAATATTTTTTTATTCATATAATTTTTTTTAAAGTGTGATGTTAAATGGATAAGATATCAAGATGTTTAGATAAATATTAATAGGATAACATACGTAAAAACTTATTTACTCATTATACGAAAAGTGCTTTATTCGTACAAGTTTACCTTCACTTTATTCCAAATAAAGGCATTAATTGTCTTCTATTTAATAAATATTAAACATTTTATTTTTAATAAAATAAATTATTTTCAATCATTGTAAATCAATATATTAATAGATTTTATTTATAATTGATATTAGTCAAAAGAATATAGATAAAAACCTACTTATTTAGTATGATATTTTAAATTAGGATTGTAAGGTATTAAATATGAAAAAAATAATTATTGTTGGTGGTGGTGCAGGTGGATTAGAGTTGGCAACTAATCTTGGTGATAAGCTAGGTAAAAATAAACAAGCTGAAATAACGCTGATCGATAAAAATAGTTACCACATTTGGAAACCACTACTGCATGAAGTTGCAACAGGTGCTATGTATGAACAAGTTGATAACATCTTCTTTTCTGAACAAGCAAAGCAACATCATTTTGAGTTTACTCAAGGTACTTTTACCAATATTGATCGAGAGAATAAGCAAGTTCTGATCAATGATACAAATGATAATCATATTTCCCTATCGTATGATATTTTGGTTATAGCAGTAGGTAGTACTTCGAATGATTTTGGTACGCCTGGTGTTAAAGAACATTGTATTTTTTTAGATGATCAAAATGCCGCTATTCGCCTACGTGAAATACTGCTATCAAAATTCACAAATTTCTGTTCAACGCTCGATAAAGACGCTGACACTAAAGGGGAAAAACTTCGCATTGCTATTGTTGGTGGTGGCGCAACAGGTGTCGAGTTAGCCTCTGAACTACCTCATATGGTTGAAACGTTTGGCGTTTGTCGAAAAAACAAAATGTGTGCTGATTTCTTAGATGTATCCGTTATTGAAGCAACCAATCGTATCTTACCAGCATTACCCGAAAAAACGGCATTAAGCATTACTAAAACCCTTGAAAAACGCGGTATTCATGTCTTAACAAATACCATGATTACTAAGGCCGAAAGTGATGGATTCTATCCTAAAGAAGGGGAAACCATTAAAGCCGATATTATGATTTGGACTGCTGGCGTTAAAGCACCTGATTATCTGAAAGATATAGCTGGTTTAGAATCAAGTCGTTCAAATCAATTAGTCGTTAAACCGACATTACAAACTACACGAGACGATAATATCTTTGTTATTGGTGATAGTGCTTATGCGATGCAAGATAGCGGACGAGCCTCTCCACCCACAGCACAAGCAGCTAATCAAATGGCAAAAATTTGCGCTCGAAATATCGTTAGTCTGATTAACAATCAAGCCATGAAGTCATTTGTCTATACCGATAAAGGAACCATTATTTCTTTACATGATACCGCCCAAGGCGTGGTTAAGATGATTGGCAATAAAGAAATGAGTGTGAAAGGTTGGTTTGCGTTAATGATCCATCGTTTGCTATATCGTATGCATCAAGCTAGTTTATTGGGTATCTTTAAAACCATCCGTTTTGCTCGTGATTGTAAAGCTAAATATAAAAGTAAATTTGCGTCTATTTTTAGTCAGCAAGATTAATTATTAACCGAAAAATAAACAACAGCTACTTGATAATAAATAATCTTCAGTAGCTGTTTTTTTATATAAGATATTTAGACAGTACTTTTCAACTCATTCAAAATATAACTATATGAATAATAGAAAAATATGCGATTTATTTTAATTTTTATATTGTTATTTTCCTGTTTTATCTGTGAAGCAAATTATCAGCCAAAAGATGGCGATATTATTTTTCAATCGTCTCAATCCAGTCAAAGTAAAGCCGTTGAACAAGCAACAAATTCGCCCTATAGCCATATGGGAATCATTTTCATAAAAAATGGTAAACCTTATGTATTTGAAGCTGGGAGTAAAGTCGCTTATACACCTTTAACAAGCTTTATTGAAAGAGGAAAAAATAGATATTATGTAATCAAACGTCTCAAAGATCATAATTTATCTGTTAAGGAAACCAATAAATTAAAGCTAGTTGCAAAAACTTTTGAAAATAAACCTTATGATATCTGGTTTGGTTGGAATGACAATTATATCTATTGTTCTGAATTAGTTTGGAAAATTTATAATAGAGCACTTAAATTAGAAATTGGTCAATTACAGAACATCAAAGATTTCAATCTTTCATCAGCACTCGTAAAGCAAAAATTAAAAGCGCGTTATGGCGATAAAATCCCCTTTCAAGAAACCGTTATTTCGCCTGTCGCTATGTTTAATTCACCGTTATTAATAACAGTAGACAAAAATTGGTCGCATTAAATAAATAATAACTTTTTAACTGGAGCAAAACTTTTACGATATAAATGGTTGATACCATACAGCTCAATTGCCATTAAATGATCTTTGGTGGGATATCCTTTATGTTTTGCCAGTCCATATTGGGGATACAATTTGTCTAATTCTACCATTTCACGATCACGCGTCACTTTTGCTAAAATCGACGCAGCACTAATCTCTGCCACCAGCAAATCGCCTTTGACAACGGCTTGTGTTTGAATACCAAATTCCGGACAACGATTACCGTCAACTAAAACAAAATCTGGTTGGATCGCAAGTCCTGTTACCGCTCGTTGCATAGCTAACATGGTAGCATGCAAAATATTTAATTTATCAATTTCCTCAACAGAAGCTCTTGCAATACACCAAGCTAGTGCATTTTCTTTAATAACGTCAAATAATTGATCTCGTTTTTTTTCGGAAAGTTTTTTAGAATCCGTTAATCCTTTGATTGGTTTATTAGGATCTAAAATAACAGCTGCCGTCACAACATCGCCACAAAGCGGTCCCCGCCCAACTTCATCAACTCCAGCAATTAAGGTGGCATCAGGATAACTAAATTCTAACAACAAGGTGAATCCTCTAATACATCAAGTACAGCTTGAGCTGCTTGTTCATCAGCGTGACAACGAATTTGCTGATGTAATGATAAAAATGTTTTTTTAAGTTCACGATTATCCCCTTCTAAAAAAGGAATAATATGATTAGCGATATTTTCAGGGGTACAGTCTTGCTGTAATAACTCGGGTACAATTTCTTTACCAGCTAAAATATTGGGTAATGAAACATAAGGGGTTTTAACTAATTTTTTGGCTAACCAAAAAGTGAATGGCTTCATTTTGTAACCCACCACCATTGGACATTTGGCTAGCATGCATTCTAGTGCTACTGTTCCGGATGCCAAAATCGCAGCATCACTGGCAATCATTGCTTCACGGGCATGACCATCTAATAGTTGAACTTTCAGTTCTGGTGCTATTTGCGTTTTAATCTGCTCAAATTCTTGTCGTCTTTTTTCATTGACTAATGGTACGACTATATGCAAATCAGGGTAACGATCACGTAAAAGCTGAGCTGCTTGTAAAAAAGGGGCAGACAATAAGGTGACTTCCGCATGACGACTTCCCGGCAATATTGCTAAACACCGACCATTGAGCGGAATGCCTAATTGTTGACGCATTGCCACTTGGTCAGGCATTAATGGCACATCATCTGCCATTTTGTGACCAATAAAACGACAAGGGACATTAAACTTATCATAAAACGCTTTTTCAAAAGGTAAAAAAGCTAATATGAGATTAGTATTACGTTTAATTTTGAAAACACGTTTTTGCTTCCAAGCCCATACCGAAGGACTCACATAATGAATTGTTTTAATCCCTGCTCGCTTTAACTTACCTTCTAAGGAAAGATTAAAATCAGGTGCATCAATTCCTATAAAAATGTCGGGTTTTAATTCAATTAAACGCTTAGTAATATCACGACGTATTGCTAAAATACGACGTAATTTTCCCAACACTTCTACAATCCCCATAACAGAAAGCTCATCCATTTCATACCAAGCTTGACACCCTTCAGCTTGCATTAAAGGCCCTGCAATACCAACAAATCGAATATTAGGATGATACTTTTTGAGAGAACGAATCAATCCAGCGCCCAGAATGTCGCCAGATGTTTCACCGGCGACTAAAGCAATGGTTAATGATTTATTCGTATCTGTCTGGCTTGTGATTGGTTGACTAGTCATTAACGAATGATGCCACGTGTTGAACGTGCAAAAAAATCATTGAATAATTTGACTTCAGGATATTGATTTGCAATAGCCTCAATTTCTGCTTTCGCTTCGTCTAACGATAGCCCATTTCGATAAAGAATTTTGTAACTATTGCGGATAGCTTGCAAAGCTTCTTTACTGAATCCACGACGTTTTAGACCTTCGTAATTCACGCCATGTGGTGTGGCATGATTTCCTTGTGCTATCACATAAGGTGGGACATCTTGCGCAACGCCTGAACAACCACCAACCATAACATGTGATCCAATGACACAAAATTGATGTACCGCAGTCATACCACCAATGATAACATGATCATCTAACTGAACATGTCCGCCAAGTGTTGCATTATTTGCCAAAATACAATGATTCCCAATTCGACAATCATGCGCAACATGCGCATTGATCATTAATAGATTATCACTGCCAATTTTAGTAATTCCGCCACCTTGAACAGTACCGCGATGAATAGTCGCGCTTTCGCGAATCATATTGCGATCACCAATTTCAGTGCGAGTTGGTTCGCCTCGATATTTTAAATCTTGGTTAACTTCACCAATCGATACAAATTGAAATATCTGGTTATCTTTACCAATTTTAGTGTGGCCATTGATGACTACATGTGATTTTAAAAAAGTCCCTTCACCAATTTCAACATTTTCACCAATAAAGCAAAAAGGACCAATTTTAACATTGTTACCAATTTTGGCGCCTTTTTCTATCACTGAACTTGGATGTATTTCCGTTGCCATAGCATTTCCTTCATACTGTTTTTGGGATATTTAGACAAATCAATACTATTTACGAGCACACATCATCTCGGCTTCGCAAACTAACTTTCCATCAACAGTTGCTACACCATGGAATAATGCAATTCCACGACGCTCTTTAATATATTCCACATCCAGTACAATCTGATCACCAGGCACAACAGGTCGTTTAAAACGAGCTTTATCAATAGATGCAAAATAGTACAATTGTCCGGGTGATAATTCTTCAATACTTTTAAAAGCTAAAATACCCGTTGCTTGGGCCATCGCTTCTAAAATTAAAACACCGGGGAAAATGGGTTTATTAGGAAAATGTCCCTGAAAAAAAGGCTCATTGACCGTTACATTTTTGATTGCTTTTAGCGTTTTCCCTTTTTCATAACTAATCACACGATCAACCATTAAAAAAGGATATCGATGTGGTAATAAACTAATAATTTCTTCGATATCAAGGGTATTAAGTTCGGTAGTCAAAATAGCTATCCTTATATATTAATATAAACTTTTTACATTATAACTGAGGATGCCACTTGCACTCAAGAATGATTTAATCATCAAGAAAGGATTAATGACAATGTTAATGATTTGTTAAGGCGAATTTTTTACTAATAATGGTTTGTAAATACTGTATTATCTAATATCAAATAAGTTATAATATTAATAATAATAAAAAAATTTCAATATGGAGAATTAAAATGAAGTTATTTTTAAGAATGACGCTAATCAGTAGCGCAATTGTGTTAGCTTTAACTGGATGTGATACCCAAAGTAATCCGACGGATAAGCAAACAACTACTCATGCTGAACAAACAATCACGTCGGCAGAACAATCAGCCAATCCGAATAAAGTGACATTAACTACTCAAACACAAAAAGATTCTTATGCATTAGGTTCTTCATTTGCGTCTTCTTTAAAAGAAAGCGAAATTGATATCGATCCTGACTATATTATCAGCGGACTCACTGAAACATTTAACAGTAAATCACAATTATCAAATGATGAAACTGACGCTATTTTAAGTGCTATTCGTCAACGTGTGATGGAAAAAGCCAAAGCGCGTTTTGAAAAAGAAAAAGCAGAAAATATTGAAGCAGGTTCGAAATTCCGTTCAGAATTTGCTAAACAAAGTGGTGTAAAACAAACTAAGTCGGGCTTACTTTATCAAATAATTAATCAAGGTTCTTCTCATCATCCAACAAAAGATAGTAACGTTATTGTTCATTATGAAGGTAAACTCGTTGACGGACGTAAATTTGATAGTTCATATGATCGTGGTGAAACCGTTAGCTTTAAACTTGATGAAGTAATTAAAGGTTGGGCTGAAGGAATTCAATTAATTGGAGTAGGTGGTAAAATCAAATTAGTCATTCCACCAGAATTAGCATATGGTAGTCAATATTATCCAGCTCAAGGAGACAAAGCAGCGATTTTACCAGAATCAACTTTAGTTTTTGAAATTTCGCTATTGGGCATTGATGGAGATAACAATGGGAACAATCAACAATCTTCATTTAAGCAAATAAGATAAATAAATTGATTACTTCATTGAAATATACACTCGTTGTTTTGGGTCCTGCTTATGGGACCCAATCTGCTTATTGTGCGTATCAATTTGCACAAGCCTTATTGTTAAATACATCTCACACCATAAAAAATATCTTTTTTTACGCTGATGGTGTTTATAATGGTAATCGATATACCGACCCTGCCAATGATGAATTTGATTTAGTCAGCGCTTGGCAAGAATTAGCAAAAAAATATAATCTACCCTTAACAATTTGTGTTGCAGCTTCGCTAAGACGTGGAATAACCGAAGAAAATATTGCCGATTATTTTCAATTAACCGGTTTAGGCGAGCTAACTGAATCAATCACTTTATCAGATCGTGTTATTCAATTTTAAATATGACGGTTAATGATATGAAGAAAATTGCCATTATTATTCATTCTTCCCCTCATGGTAGTGCCAAAGGTCGAGAAGCACTTGATTTGGCTTTAGCATTATCTGCTTTAAATCATATTACGGTCATTTTTACCGATAAAGGCATTTTTCATTTATTACCTGATCAACAACCCGATCTCATTTTGATGCGTGACTATATCGCCACATTCAATATGCTTGAACTTTATGATATTGAAGATGTTTATGTGAGTGAGTCAGCATTAAAATCGCATAATCTTTCTGATTTCACCTTTAATATTACCACTAAAGTGATTAACCATTACGATTTAAATCAATTGCTTGATGAGCAAGATGTCATTTTAACATTCTAATTTAATATTAAATTTTTAATCTGCTTCATTATTAAAAATTGTTTCGCCCACACATCCTTTCAATTAAGATTAATCTAGTCGGATTAACATTAGACTAAGCCATATTTAGAAACGCAATAACTGATTATCAAATCAAACACAACGGAAAGAAATAAGAATATCGAAGGGTAATAAGTAATCAAGAAAAATAAAAAACCGCCTTATTTTGTCGTTAAGTATGACGAATAAGGCGGATTAATTAATAGTGATAGTTTAAGTTGTTATCGTTTAAACTAATTTTTTCATTTGATCTGCAATCTTTTCAGCTTGTTGACCAACAACAATTTGCACACCTGTTTTACCTAGTTTAATCACAGCCATTGCACCTAATGCTTTAGCGGCTGCTTCATCAACTAAATCAGAATCTTTCACACTCAAACGTAATCGAGTGATACAAGAATCAATATTGGTCAGGTTTTCTTTACCGCCAACAATAGCTAAATATTGTTCAGCAAGCGCTGTGGTATCAGCTGTCGTTTGCGCTGGTTTAGCGGTATCAGTTGTCGATGATTGTGCCGCACTGTCTTCATCTTCACGACCTGGGGTTTTAAGGTTAAATTTAACAATGATAAAGCGGAACGCAACATAGTAAACCACAAAGAACACTAAACCTTGAAGAATGAGCATATACCAATGCACTGCAAGAGGATTTCCAGATTGCAGTAACATATCGATTAAACCGGCACTGAAACCAAATCCACATATCCATTGCATCGTTGCAGCAATAAAGAGTGAAATGCCCGTTAAAATTGCATGAATAACATAAAGTACTGGTGCAACAAACATGAACGCAAATTCAAGCGGTTCTGTAATTCCCGTAAAGAATGCTGCAAAAGAAGCCGCTAACATAATTGATGCGGTTTTATCTTTATTGCCTTTTTTCGCTGTGTGATACATGGCTAAAGCAGCACCTGGTAAACCAAACATCATAATTGGGAAGAATCCTGCTTGATAACGTCCAGTAATACCTACAACAGCTTTACCAGAATCTATCGCACTTTGACCAGCCAAGAAATTTGGAATATCGTTAATGTTAGCAACATCAAACCAAAATACTGAGTTAAGAGCATGATGTAAACCAACTGGAATTAATATACGGTTAAAGAAGCCATACACCCCTGCACCTGCTGCACCTAAATTCTTAATCGATTCACCAAATTTTACTAATGCTTCAAAAATAATTGGCCAGATAAAATAAAAGATGACAGAGATAAGTAGCATCACGATAGAAACAATAATCGGAACAAGTCGTTTGCCACTAAAAAAAGCTAACGCTTTATGTAACTCAACCGTACTAAATTTGTTATAGAGTTCAGCAGAGATAATACCCACTAAAATACCAATAAATTGGTTATTGATTTTCGCAAATGCAGGAGATATTTGCGTTTGCCAACCATCAACACTGGTATCAACACCTTCAAAAAGTGCAATTGAATTTGGCGATAATAATGTTGTAATAATCAAAAATCCGACCAACCCAGAAAGTGCAGCTGCACCGTCTTTGTCTTTGGACATACCATATGCAACACCAATAGCAAATAAAATTGGCATGTTATCAATGATAGCGCCACCAGATTTTATTAAAAATGTTGCCGCAATACTATTTGCACCCCATTCAACGCTATTGATCCAATATCCTATCCCTAGAAGTATTGCTGCAGCAGGTAGAACTGCAACTGGCACCATTAATGAGCGCCCAATACGTTGCATATAAGCTAAAATTCCCATAAGTTTAACCTCTTATATTTATTTAAACTATATCTAAACATGATGATTTGTTATGCATCTTCAGATATCAGTAAACGATCCATTCTATTTCATATTATATTATTTTACTTCGCAAATTAATTATTCAATATATGTGATTTTTATCACGCTTTTTTTTGATTAATTGCTCTAATATAGTAAAATACAGTCAACATATTTTACTTCAAAAAAAAAGAAGTGGTTCTAATTATATCAGAAAAGGTGGTATCGAATGAGGCTTATTCCTTTAGAAAATGCTCAAGAAGTGGGCGCTTGGGTTGCACAACGTATTGTGAATAAAATTAACCAATTTAAACCGACAGCGGATCGTCCGTTTTTGTTAGGCTTACCAACCGGTAGCTCGCCATTAGTGATGTATCAACAACTGATCAAACACTACCAAGCAGGTGATGTTAGCTTTAAACATGTGGTAACGTTTAATATGGATGAATACGTTGGTATTCCTGAAGATCATCCACAAAGTTATCACACTTTTATGCATGAAAACTTTTTTAATCATATTGATATCGATAAAAACAATATCCATATATTAAATGGCAATGCAACTGATATTGCTCAAGAGTGTCGCCAATATGAAGAAAAAATCAAATCTTATGGCAAAATCAATATTTTTGTTGGTGGTGTTGGTCAAGATGGACATATTGCTTTTAATGAACCGGGTTCGTCGCTTTGTTCACGCACACGTATTAAAACGCTAACTGAAGATACACGTATTGCCAATTCACGTTTCTTTGATAATGATGTGAATCAAGTTCCAAAGCATGCATTAACTATTGGTGTCGCTACTTTAATGGATGCGCAAGAAGTGATTTTATTAGTCTGTGGTCATAACAAAAGTTTAGCATTACAAGCCGGCGTTGAAGGTTCAATTAATCATTTATGGACAGTATCAGCATTACAAATGCACCCAGCATCTATTATTGTTTGTGATGAACCAAGCACTGATGACCTTAAAGTAAAAACATTAAAATATTTCAAACAAATGGAAGCAGACCATCTTAACGTGACCATTTTATAAAGGATAACTCAATGTATGCATTAACAAATTGTCGTATTTATACCGGTTATGAGATTCTTGAAAATCATGCTGTTATTATCGACGGTGATAAAATTGACAAAATTTGTAAACAAGATAATTTACCCGACAATATCAAAATTGAAGATCTACAAGGAGCGATCGTTGCGCCTGGATTTATTGATATTCAAGTCAATGGATGTGGCGGTGTGCAATTTAATGAGACACTCGACGCATTAAGTGTTGAAACATTAGAAGCGATGCAAGCGACCAATCTTATTTATGGTTGTACTAGCTATTTACCGACTTTAATCACATCAACAGATGAATTTATGATAAAAGCGGTCGCGGTAATGCGTGAATACTTAGCTCGACATCCTAATCAAGCATTAGGCTTACATCTTGAAGGTCCTTATATTAGTCCTGAAAAGAAAGGGATTCATGACGAAAACATTATTCGTTCACCTTCGCAAAAAATGATTGATTTTCTATGTGAAAATGCTGATGTAATTAAAATCATTACTCTTGCGCCAGAAAGAGTTGAAAGCCATTTTATTAAACAATTAGTTAATGCAGGAATTCATGTTTCTGTCGGTCATTCCAATGGTCATTACGATGACTGTCGTCGTGGCTTCAATGATGGAATTCGATTAGGCACTCACCTATTTAATGCTATGCCTTATATTTCAGGACGTGAACCAGGCGTAGTTGGTGCAATATATGATGAACCAGAAGTATATGTTGGTATTATTGCCGATGGACATCATGTAAGTTGGGCAAACATTCGCAATAGCCATAAAATTAAGAAAGATCACTTAATTTTAATTACGGATGCAATGTTGTTAGCCGGTTCTAATTTGTCTTCTGCTGTTTTTGCAGGTAAAACCATTTATTATAAAGATGGGCTATGCGTTGACGATAAAGGCACGCTTGGCGGTTCTGCATTAACCATGATTGATGCAGTTAAAAATGCTGTTGAATATGTGGGTATTGCATTAGATGAAGCCTTAAGAATGGCGACACTTTACCCAGCTAAAGCAATCGGTGTGGATAAACAACTTGGTAGCATTAGTGAAGGTAAAATTGCCAACTTAGTTGTTTTTAATCGAGACTTTACGATAACTAAAACGGTTGTTAATGGAGAATTCACCCGTTAGAATGTCAGATAATTAATGATTATTGAGACAACATATGACATTTAATTATCTGAATTTAGTTGGAAATGCTGAACTAATTAAACAATTAAATTATGCTATGATTTATCGTTTAATTGTTCAGCAAGCTCCCATTTCTCGTATCCAGTTAGCCGAAATCAGTCATTTAGCCCCAGCCAGCATTACCAAAATTACCCGACAGCTACTTAAGAATAAACTTATAAAAGAAGTTGATGCCCAGCAATCAACTGGCGGAAGACCAGCTGTTTCCATTCAAGCCAAGTTTGATTATTATCAAGCCATTGCTATTCAATTAAGTCGTTCGCATGTCACCATTGAACTCTATGATCTTGGAGCAAACAGCTTAGTTTCTGAAGTCTATCCTCTTACCGTTTTTATACAGCAACAAGCACAAGAATATTTAATTACATTAATTGAACAATTTATTCAAAAAAATAGTAAAAAGATTAAGCATCTTATTGCTATATCGGTGGTTCTACCTGGATTGATTGATTCTGTAAGAGGAATTGTTCGATATACACCTCATATTCAAGTTAACGCATGGCCTTTAGCCGATATATTGCAGAAACAATTTAATGTTTCTATTTTTTTAGGTAATGATATCCAAAGTCTAGCATTAGCCGAAAATTATTTTGGCTCTACGCAAGATGTCGATGATTCAATTTTGATTCGTGTTCATCGTGGTGTCGGATCAGGTGTTATTGTCAATCAACAATTACTGACTAACCATAATCAAAGTGCTTGCGAAGTGGGACATATTCAAGTCGATGCGTTAGGTGAACGCTGTCATTGTGGTAATTTTGGTTGTTTGGAAAACCGAGTTGTTAATGATGCCATTGAACGACGAGCAAAACAGATGATTGATCAAGGTTATACGACTAAATTAACAAAAGATTGTTGTGATATCGTCAACATTTGCCAATTAGCCAATCAAGGGGATGAGCTTGCCATTAAGTTAGTTAAAGATGCAGGCGAAAATCTAGGTCGAGCAGTAGCTATTATGGTCAATATTTTTAACCCACAACGAATTGTATTAGCAGGTGAACTCACCAAAGCGACAGAAATACTTTTAGATACAGTAACTAGCGCTTTAAACTCACTGAGTTTAGAAGATTTAAGAAAGAATCTTTCAATCAACTGCTCTTCACTCAATGACCGCTCGGCAATTGGTGCATTTGCTTTAGTACAACAAGCGTTATTTAATGGATCACTTTTGATGATTTTGCTCGAACATGATGTAGCATAAATAACTTTTTAAGTTCAAAAACAGCCCGAAAAAATCGAGCTGTTTTATCATGCCATCGGTTAACCATTATGCTAAGATGCGTAACATTCTCCGTAACGGTTCTGCGGCCCCCCACAATAACTGATCCCCAACGGTAAATGCTGATAAAAAGTCTTTACCCATATTAAGTTTACGCAAACGACCAACAGGAGTGGTTAATGTACCAGTAACGGCTGCTGGGGTTAACTCTCTCATTGATAATTCTCGATCATTGGGTATCACTTTTACCCAATCATTATGTGCAGCAAGTAATTTTTCAATTTCCGGCACGCTAATGTCTTTTTTCAGCTTGATGGTAAATGCCTGACTATGACAGCGCAAAGCACCAATACGAATACATAGTCCATCTACAGGAATAATTTGATTGGTATCTAATATTTTGTTGGTTTCAGCTTGCCCTTTCCACTCTTCTTTACTTTGTCCATTATCCAATGCTTTATCGATCCAAGGAATTAAACTCCCAGCAAGTGGTACACCAAAATTATCGGTTGGCAAACTTCCATCACGCATTTTTTGGGTTACTTTACGTTCAATCTCTAAAATAGAAGAATGTGGATCTTGTAGTTCTTTGGCAACTTCGGCATTTAACATCCCCATTTGCGTTAAAAGTTCACGCATATGGCGAGCACCACCACCAGAAGCCGCTTGATAAGTTGATACCGACACCCAATCAATCAAATTTTCAGCAAATAAGCCACCCAGTGACATTAACATTAAACTGACTGTGCAATTCCCGCCGACAAACGTTTTAATACCTTTGTCCAATGCAGTTTGAATATTCGGTTTATTGACAGGATCTAATACGATAATGGCGTCATCTTCCATACGCAATGTAGATGCGGCATCAATCCAATATCCTTGCCACCCCGAAGCACGTAGTTTTGGATAAATTTCGGAAGTATAATCTCCACCTTGACAAGTCACAATAATATCTAACGCCTTTAATGCTTCTATATTATCAGCATTTTGCAATGTTCCTGTTTTACCGCCAAAACTAGGTGCAGCTTGCCCTGCTTGTGAAGTCGAAAAGAAAATAGGATTAATATAATCAAAATCGTGTTCTTCAACCATACGTTGCATCAGAACCGACCCCACCATTCCACGCCATCCAACAAAACCAACATTTTTCATATTTTATTTCCAAAAGTAGATGTTATACCAAGAGACTTTTTTACTATTAAAGCAAAATATCATCATAAAACAAGCAAGATAAGAATTATTTTTGTAGGTTTTAAAATAATAACACAGTGTTATATTAAACTCGTTTTGAGATGAATACATTTATATGAAGAATAAAGATATTTTAATTATAACCAACTTGAAAAGGTAGCAATGAGTTAAGGCAAATATATTTTTAGCATACTAAAATAGATTTGCCTCAATTATTATTTTTTAATCATATAATTAAAATTCCTCATCTTGAATATTATTGTTATTGATTGAAATTAAATTATATCGCTCAATACTTTGTACTGATGAATCGATGACTTCTGGCAATAAATCAATTAGATCATTTTTATCCGTTCTAAGCATAAATGTGGTTAATAGCATTGGAATATTAACGCCAGTGATAATTTCCATCGTCGGGTAATTTGGGATCAGCTTAACAAGAGTATTAAAAGGCGTACCGCCCTTTAAATCAACTAAGCATAAAATGACTGATCCCGATTTAGTTAACATTGCTAACTTTTGTTCAATTTGCTGTTGAAAATCATCTAGTGATTGTCCCATTAAAAAGGAAACGGCTTCACATTGAGTTTGCTTACCGCATATCATTTCAGCCGTTTCAATTAAACTGTTAGCCATTGTGCCGTGAGTACTTACTAATACTGCAATCATGCACGACTCCTTTTAGTAATCTAAGCAACGATAATAACGACGGATTGACATTGGATGACGATTGAGGTGTTCAACATAAGCATCAATTCGGTTATTAATAGCACGAAAAACAAATGGAGATAAGTGCCCCCGATATTTTTCCGAAATACCCGGCAATTCATAATCTTTAGTATCAATTATGGTGTAATTAGCACAGATTTGCGGTAAGAATTTAGCTACTCTTTCACTAAGTGAGCGCTGACTATCTTCACCAACGTAAACAGTAACAGCCGTATCCCTGTCTATAATTTCTAATGTTCCATGAAAAAATTCAGCAGATTCGATTGATTTTGAACGTAACCAATGCTGTTCTTCCCAATAACACATAGCATGTGAATAGGTTGCTCCCCATTGATTACCTGCTCCAACAAAGTAATGCATGGCATCATCGTGATGTTTTTGCGCAACTTCTTGTCCAAAGGCATCGGCTTTTTTGGCAACAGCAACAATGTTTTTAGCAAAGTGCTGATCCATTTGTTGATAAAATTCATCATAGTCTGGAAATTCACCGGCTAAATACATCAGTCTGTCTGCGGTCATAAAGAATTTTAACTGTTCATTCATCGGATAAGAAATAACGTGATCTACCATTTTGCCTAATGGTGAATCAGCATTATCTAAAAAGGCTAATACCGTTGAGCCGACTTCTTTTTGAATTTTATCGATAGCCTCAACGACTTCTTGTGTTGAGCCAGTCACTGAGGAGATGATTATTAATGTATCTTTGGTTATTCGCTTATTGCCAGTTACCAAATATTCCGCAGCATGTTGCACAAAAGTTTCTAGTGCAGATTTTTCTTTCATATGAACGACGGCTTGCATTGATGAAGCATAAGTGCCACCAATGCCTAACCAACAGATATTACGATAACCTCGTTCATGAATCTGATCAATAAACTGATTAATAAACGGACGTAATTTTAATGCGCCATTCATACTGTTAAGCTCTTTTTGTTCGTCAAATTTTCTCATACGGTGCCCCTCTTAATTTTGGATTTAGTGATTTCATCAAATTCTGGATATGTTGATTTTTCTAGATTATGACCCTTTAACTGGGATAGTTGGTAACTGAGTAGATGAATAGGAATAGTCATAAATAATGATGTTAATAATTCATCACAATGGATATCAAAGTTTAGATCGTGCTCAGTAATAGAATGCGAGTGCTGTGCATATAGGGTTATTACCTGTTTTACATAGTGATTCAAAAAGGTTTTTAATGCTACGGATCTTGCTTCTAATAATCCTTTTGGTTCAATAAATATGATGTAATCATCAGGATGTAAGCCAAGATAAGGGCCATGCATGTACTCTTCCAACTCTTTTCCAAACGCCGTGTTACGAACCGTTTCGGTGAATTTAGTTTCTCCTTCACGGGCGACACCATAAGTTGCCCCATAGCCAATAAAAATCACTCGTTTAGCGTGATTAAATTGTCTGAGATGATGATTTACCCATGATTGTGATTGTAGGATAACTTGTGGCAATGATGTCGTAATATCCTGTATTTGTTTAAGATAACTTTCAAATTGTTGCTTATCCAAATACCCTGTTTTTTGACCAATAATTAACACAATCAACATTAAATCAAGAATAATGACACTGTAGCCAGCACTGACATAGGGCATTTCTTCAACTGGCATCCCCATTGATAAAACATGATTGCTGATGTTATATATCGGACTGTTAGAATTACTAGTGAGGGTATAAATAGTTCGATTTTCTTTAATAAATTGTTCAACCAAATGAATGGTGGAATAGCTTTCCCCACCTTGTGATATGGCAAAATAGAGCGTATTAGCGTCATTATAGTGTAAGTAGTTTGCTGCCATGGAAGGATCTTCAATATAAACAGGGAGTTTTAATATTTTACTCATCAATGGTCTGGCACCATAAGCGGCGTTGGCACTCGATCCTGTAGCAAAAATGACAATCGATTGAAGTGACTTTTCAGTATTTAAATCAATCTGATCAGCAAATAACGATTGATAATTATCTAATATGCTTTGATAAAATTCTGGCTCTAAGGCGACATAGTCTGCGATACTTTTCATTTTTATTTCCTAATTATCCCAATAATCCACTCCATGCCCCTAAAATCCCGATTGTGGCAATAAGTAGAAGTATCCAATGCGCTTTAATCCCTTTTTTGACTAACATGAAGATGAATAGCGTAAACATCAAAGGCAAAATTTGCGGTACAATTCCATTGAAGATATCTTGTAGTGAGGCTGAATCATCGCCAGACCCAATTTTTAATGGCATATTTAATGTCACCATAGTAGCAACCATGGCGCCAACCACACATAGCCCTAACACTGATGCTCCATAAGATAACTTATCCATTAAACCTGTCTTTTGAACCTTTTCAATAAAAGATGCGCCAATGTTATAGCCTATAAGTAAACCAAAATAACGGGCTAAAATGGCAGGTACGTTAAAGATAAGTAAAAAAAGAAGTGGACCTAGAATATTACCTTCCAGTGCTAAAGAGGTACCAATACCTGTTGCAATAACGCGTAATGTTCCCCAAAAGAACGAATCCCCCAGACCACTTAAAGGTCCCATTAGTGCAATTTTGACATCGTTGATGGCACTTTTATCAAAATCATTATCGGTGGCATTTTGTTCTTCCATGGCAATACAAATACCTAGTGGAAAGGTGATTAACCATGGTGTGACGTTATAAAATTCTAAATGTCGTTGATAGGCATCAGTGAGTTCGATTTTATTATGACTGTAAATCTTATCTAAAGCTGGTCTCATCGCATAGGAATAGCCTAAGTTCATTTGTCGTTCATAATTCCATGACCATTCAGCGGTAAATGAACGCCAAAACGTTCTGGATAACTCCTTATTGGTTATTAGTTTAGAACTCTTCATTTTCATAATCGATCTCCTGTGCAACTACCGCATTTCCCATAGTGGTACTGAGTTTTTGCCCACTTTCTTCTGTAATCATCTTTTTGCCATTAAATGCCGAATAACCCGTTAAAATGAGCGCAAGACATCCCCCAAAGATTGCCACACCGGTAACGGGTACTTTCATATAAACGGCAAGTGCAAAACCAAAAATAAAGAAGGTAACATTGGTCTTTTTAATCATGATTTTCATTAACATCGCAAATCCAAATGCCGGCAATAAACCAGTTGCAATACCTAGTCCATCAATAATAAATTTAGGTATCATTTCCAATAGACCATTCACCGCAGAACTGCCAAATAGATAAGAAAGTCCTACGACTAAACCGATTGGCAGATTGATTGAAAAGAATCCACCTAATAAATTCATTCGATCCATACCTTTACCATTGCCTTCACTGGCGTATTTATCCGCTTTATGAACAAAGTAAGGAAGAATAAAAAGAAAACATAAGTTTTTAACCAATAAAACTAATGAAGCAATAGGAATACCTAACGCCAAAGCAATTTCGGTACTTTTACCTGCCCCAATGGCGAACGCGGTACCCAATATACTGCCTGATATAATTTCGGGTGGAATAGAAGCGCCAATAGAAAACGAACCTACAAATGCAAGTTCTAATGTAGCACCAATAACAATACCTTGTGTGATGTCGCCCATGACTAAACCAGCTAAAGTACAAGTAACAAGTGGTCTGGATAACATTGAAGAACCTAATAAGTATTCACCATTGGCTAACATCGCAATCAAAGCTAAAACAACAGCTGTTAATTCGATACTCATATTTTTGTCCCTCTTAACTATTTTTCAAATTTTTGCTTTGATTCGCTTGGGACTTGTTGAATATAGATCTCAATGCCGTCTTGTTGTAATCCTGTTAATAAATCCGCCTCAGTATCAGTTAAATTAATTGTTTTAGAGTAATTTTTTGTCCCTTCTCGAGGTTTAGTACCACCTAAATTTAGGCTACTGACTTTACCTTGCGTGGCTCGAATGAGTTTTTCAGCATCTGCAACGGATTCAACGACAATTAACATTTGATATTTATCTGTTACGCCTGAATTAATCGCCTCAATACTGTCATCAATTGACTTCATCACTAATTTTGCGTTTTCTGGTTTAGCTAAACGAATAGCAGATTTACGTAATTCGTCATTAGCCACGACATCATTAGCCACTAAAATAGTGTTTGCACCAACATTTTCGAACCATGAAACAACTACCTGGCCATGTAATAAACGGTGATCTACACGTAATAATTTAATCATTGATATACCTCCTAGGTGAAATCGACCACATATTTAGTATTACTAGCAAACTTGTACTCAAGCGCAATCGGTTCGTTATTAATATCAAAATAGTGATTAGTAATTTTAAAAAATGGGGCGTTAATATTGATACGTAATTGTTTGGAAAGTTCAGCATTGGCTACCATCAATTGCAAATCTTGCTCTAATTTATCGACTTTTTTCTTTCCCGAATTAATGATTTCAAGTGCTGATAGTACCTTGATAATGGAAAGCTGAAAGTCTGGAAAATTAGTTAACGGTAGCAAAAAAATGGTTTTCGTTACGCTATTTGTTGCTATCTCCAAAAAACCAATAAAGTAGATAAGTTCCATTGATTTTATTTTTAATAATTGGCTATAATAACAACCTGCTTGCCTGAGATAGGCTTCTTTGATCTGCTTTTTATGATTTGAATAAGCTTGAGGTTTAATTATACCTGTCATTTCTAAAATCGTTTGAGTTGAAAGTGTAGGAGCGACAAATAATCCAACCCCTTTCTTTCTGACCACCATATTTTTTTCAACTAAACGATCAATCGCTTTACGGACTGTGGTTCGACTGACATCATAATCTTTTTGCAACTGACCTTCTGGCGGTAACTCTGCACCCACACTATATTGTCCTGTACTTATCTGCTCCATTAATTGGAGTGCTAATTTTTCAAATAACTTCATTTGTATTCTTCCTGATAATTAAAGATATTTTTTGCAGATAAGTGATATTTAAATCGATTACCAATTAAGTACTGGTCGGTGTGTTCAAACGGTTCAAAGTCATGATCATAACTGTAACTTGATACTTTATAGATAGGTGTGCCTTCAGTAATTGCTAAATATTTGGCTTTATCGTTGCGAGCGACTTCGTATGCGATCTCTTCTCGACCATGACTGGGTATAACATGAAAATGTGTTTTTAAATATTCATAAAGCGAAACATCATTTAAATCTTGTTTGGCTAAATCTTTAAATTTTTTGGAAGGAAGATAACTTATTTCATAAGATAACGGAATTTCATCCAATAAACGTTGTCTTACTATTCTGATTAATCGTTGATTTGATTTAAAAAAGGTGTTTAATTCGGTAGGCATTGGAATAATATTATTAGAGAGTACTTTAATTTTGATGTGAACATCATCTTCTTTTTGGCACTCTTCAGTAAACGAAGACATTTTTAGCATATTCATTTCAAAGACTGTATGATTAGGGAGATGGTGATCTTCCTGAAAAACATCACCTTCCATCATTAAATCATTTAATGCTCTTCTAACTGTCGTTCGGCTTACCCCAAAATATTCGGCAAGCCCTCTTTCTTTCCTTATTTGACTGATTATTTTAGGATTTGCTCTAATTTTTTCTTCGACTTCAGTTTTGACTGCAATATCACGGTATTCCAAAGATCACGCTCCATATTTGGGCTTTTTTATCCAATAGATATATCTTTAACAACCAATTTCTGATTAAAAATTATCTAAAAAAATACATGCCGTCAATTTTAAGTACCAAAAGTGTTGTCATGATCACAATATTTTTTATTATCGACATAAAATCAAGATAATAACTCGTAATATGCATTAACGAATATGTTGAATCATTAAAATTGAAAAACTACGGATAATTATGATGAGATAGGTGATACTTTAAATAATAAATAGAAATGATTGTGTTATAAAGTTCATGAATTTATTATATAAACATAAGTATGATGAAGAATTTTGTGCAGAAATGACTATTTTTTAACATTATAAAATATGCCGATAGGATAATCTGTTTTATCATTGCTTTAATAAGGGGAAAAGGATGATTAAAAAAATAATTTTCTTAATTCTATGTTTATTTAGTGCATTAGCCAAAAGTGATGAGTTTGTTTGGAAAATAAATTTTGATGGAAAGCTTAATATTCCTCATCTGAACTTAAACATTGATGGAAAAGATATTGAGGTTACCTTAGACACAGGTGGTAAAGAAGGATTATATTTACCATTAGATTTTATTGATAATATCGTTGATAAAATTGAACTTTCTGAAAACAAAAAAAGTATTGATTTATCTGGTAATATAAATATAACAAGATCTTTTATTGCGAATAATTTAGTCATCAATTCACTAATATTTAAAAAAGTTAATGTTATTGAATATAAACCATGGGGTTTAGCCATATCAAGTAACAATGAAAAAGAAGAAAGCGATGATTTTCCTGCTATTGGATTAGGTTTATTTGATCAATATGTTTTAACCTTAAATTTTCCTAAAAGTGAAATTGTTATTTCAGACAATATAAATTTAAGTTTAGATAACACATGGGTTGAATTACCTTTCCGTTTAATGGATGAAGGTTTAGTTATTGAAATGTCAGATGGTTATAAAAATTACCAAATGATATTAGATACCGGAGCAAGCTTATCTATGATTAAAGCTCAATCACTTTCACCTCAATCAATTAAAATTAAGGATGAAAATAGTGATTATCAATTTGTTGAACTTGGTGTGAGCTACATTTCATCGGATAAAGTGGAAGCGATTATTCTCGATTCTCTTCCCCCCGAATTCCAATCAGATGGGCTTTTAGGTATTGATGTACTACAAAGTCATTTAATTAAAATAGATTTCAAAAATAAAAAATTATGGATTAAACCGTTTAAAACAGAATCGAGTAATTAATCTATTATTGGACGAAAACCGCATATTAGTTCTTATTTTACTAAAACGCAGATAATAAAAAAACCCACTTAAATAAGTCGGTTTTTATATCTAAATTGGTCGGCGAGAGAGGATTCGAACCTCCGACCCACTGGTCCCAAACCAGTTGCGCTACCAAGCTGCGCTACTCGCCGTTAGATTTACTTATGCATGGCATAAATGGGGTGGCTAATGGGACTCGAACCCACGACAACTGGAATCACAATCCAGGGCTCTACCAACTGAGCTATAGCCACCGCTGAAGTAGGACGAAATATTACGCATAAAAAATAATATTGTCCAGTATATTTTTAAAAAAATTGACCAATTGGTTATATAAAAACCGCAACAGTGTTTAACTCAATAGAATATTTGAAAAATTTATGCTTTGTGAGACATAATATGAATAATTTGTGTGTCGGTAGCTTTCATGCTGTTACTGACAATTGCCCCTAAATTATTAATTGATGTTTCAACACTATCACACACAATCCCTTCCTTACCCGTCACCCGAATACGACTCAAAGCCATTAATACCGCTTTATAGGCAGAGGATACGGATGTCGAAACTTTCATAGCACAACTATTAGATGCACCATCACAAATAATACCAGATAAATCACCAATCATACTACAAATTGCCATATCTACCGGTTCATACTCACCTTTGCCTAGTAACCATGCCATTCCTGCCGCTGCCCCCATAGCAGCGGTTGAAGCGGCACAAAGCGCAGATAACGGCGGATATTTACTATGTATATAAATTGCAATGGTATGCGATAGAATAAGCGCTCTGGCTAATTGCTCTTGCGTGACATTTAAATGTTCAGCCACCACAACTACTGGCATGGTCGCTGTAATACCTTGATTGCCTGAACCTGAATTGCTCATCGCAGGCAATGTTGCACCGCCCATTCGAGCATCAGATGCTGCAGTTGTACGAATAATTACTTTAGATAATAAATCATCTGCCATTAATCCATTTTTAGTATGCTCACGTAAAGTGGTCGCAATACTTAGACCATAAGCCTGTTTTAATCCTTCTTCAGATAAAGCATCGTTTAATTTTGCTGCCTCTAAAATAAATTTTATATCGTCAAAATTAGCATAGTTGGCAAATTCATAGATTAATCTAACCGTCATTTGCTTTATTATAAGATCATCGTGAGATAACGCTTGATTAACTGAATCGGTTTGGTAAAGAAGCTCACCATTTTTTTCAATTAATATCAAATGAGTATGCGTGTTTTCAATACAGACTTTGACATGATCTGTTTTAGTGTAAACATTAGCCTCTGCATAAATTGCTTTATGATTATCTGCAATTTGAACACGTACCTTACCATTAGTGAGCATTTCTTTTGCTTGTATAATTTGCGCTGAAGTGATGTTTTTTAACACTTCAAGCCCAGCATCTGCATCACCGCCTATTGCACCAATCGCAGCAGCAATAGGTAAGCCAACCATACCAGTACCAGGAACAGTGACACCCATTCCATTTTTCATTAAATTTGGCGAAACATAAGCTTCAATTTTTTTTATGTTATTTTTGTCAAGATATTGACTAGCAACCGCTGAAGCAAATGCCAAAGAAATAGGTTCAGTACAACCAAGTGCTGGTAAAACTTCATGTTTTATTAATTGAATTAATGCTTGCCATTGTGTTTGCTGTTTAGATTCTTCCATTCATCAATCTTAATGTTATTAGTTGAAAATTTAACAATTTATTTATCAATATTTTATTATATCTTAAGCTATATTTGAATGATGATATGACACAATCTCTATATAATAGTGCAATTTTATAGCAAATTAGATTAATCAAAATAAAGTGTTATTCAATTTCATTTAAATTTTGATTAAAACTATAGCTAAACTAACATTTTTTAAACAATTAGGTAGTAAATTAAATAAACAGCAATCGTTCAAAATATGTAATATTTTAGTAAAATTACCTGACATTTTTTTTATTATTGCAATAATATAACTACCTATAATTATATAATAATGGCGATTATGATAAATATTTTATTAATTGATGATGATATTGAATTATCACAGATGCTAAGTGAGTATCTGACTAATGAAGGCTTTAATATCAAAAGTGTTTATTTAGGTAAAGATGGTATTGAAGAAGCCTTATCAGGCAAATATCGAGCTGCAATCTTGGATGTAATGTTACCCGATATTAATGGAATTGATGTTCTTAAAAGTATTCGTCAGCAATGTAATATGCCTGTTATTATGTTAACCGCTAAAGGCGATAATATTGATCGTGTTTTAGGGTTAGAATTGGGCGCAGATGATTATATTCCAAAACCTTGTTATCCACGCGAATTATTAGCAAGACTGCGTGCTGTTTTACGTCGTTTTGATGAACGTTCTGTTGAGTTGGTCGATGATAAAAAATACCATTTTAATGGTTTAGTATTAGATTTACCGCAACGTTTATGCACTTGGAATGGCCAAGTGATAGATTTGACATCAACCGAGTTTAATTTATTAGTATTATTGGTAAAACACAGTGAGCGCGTGGTCACTAAAGAAGAGTTATCTGAAATAGGTCTTGGTCGAGCTCGTGAACTTTATGATCGTAGCGTCGATGTGCATATCAGTAATATTCGCCAAAAACTTCATCAAGTTGCTCAAAATGTAGTAACTATTGAAACTATTCGAGCTGTTGGTTACCGAATCCGTTAATGTGATAATAGGCTTGAGATGAATCGTCGATTATTTTGGAAAATACTCATTATATTTTGGGTGATTTTCTATCTTACTTTTCAGTTAACCTGGATTGCATTTTCTTATTATATAGAAAATAAAAACCAACGATTTCTCAATCATATGCCGACAAAAGTCGATATGATCGCTCAATTATTACATGTAGCAGGTGAAAATGAAACGTTAAATTTTGTTGCTCATCTGCCTGAACGCGAGCGAGTTTTATTATCAATAAAATTGATTTCTCCTCAAAACGATCAAATCAATATCATTACGGATGAATTAGAACCGCCAAATTATATTTATCAACGCACAGCAGTTGCGCCTGATGGAACGCTTTATGCGGTTTCATTTAGGGAAGATAAAGACAAAGACGATCAAGTCAAAAAAGCCCTGTTTAATATGCCAATGCCAATTGTGTTAATGGGAATTTGTGTGGGATTAGTCTTTAGTCTCTTTTTGGCTTGGAACTTAACCAGACCAATGAAACTATTAAGGCAAGGCTTTTTCAGAGTTTCTCAAGGTGATCTTTCGGTTAGATTATTCAATAAACTTAAACCACGCCATGATGAGCTTAGCGAATTAGGCAAAGATTTTGATATGATGGTTGAACAACTCAATATTTTAATCTCAGACCGCCAAGCTCTTTTGCATGATGTATCACATGAGCTTAGAACGCCACTTGCTCGCTTACAATTAGCCATCGGATTAGCTCAACAAAATAAGCAAAATATTGATACTGCATTAGCAAGAATAGAATTAGAATCTGAACGATTAGATCAACTTATTGGTGAAATATTAAATTATTCACGTGCTGAAATGAATAATCGCACAGATGAATATTTTGATCTAAAAGATTTATTGCGTGTGGTCATTAATGATGCAAATTATGAAGCGAATCACCAATCGATAAATGTTCACTTCATTTCATCAGCGATTATTCATTCTATTGTTAAAGGTAACTCGGAACAAATTCGCCGTGCAGTTGAAAATATTATTCGTAATGCAATTCGTTTTTCAAAGCCGGGACAAGAAGTTAATGTATCTTTAAAAGAAGTCGGTAAATACCTACAAATTGAAGTTAAAGATCGTGGTCCTGGTGTCGATCCAAATAAACTATCGAGTATTTTTGAACCGTTTGTTCGCATTCAATCGCCTCAATTAGGTAAGGGTTACGGTCTTGGTCTAGCAATAGCCAGAAAGACCTTCACCATGCATAATGGCACTATTCAAGCAACAAACCGTGACCATGGTGGACTTACGGTGACTATTCGCTTACCTTATTGGCGAAAGCATTAATCAACTATGCATATTCATTTACGGATTAATAGCAATCAGTATTAACCGTTAAGACAAATTCTTTCACTAATCTTTCTAAATCAATTTTATCGTGACCGATGAAATTTAAGACTTGTGTGATGGTGCTTGGTTCATTTTCTAATAGTGTTTTATATTGTGCTATATATTGGCTAGCGATAGGCTTATAGGACCAATGCCACTCTTCTGGCTGATAGCCTCCATTTCTTCCTTCGTTAAACGCTTGGCAAAAGCCATACTTAGGTAAATTGTCCTGAAGCCATTGATATAAAATTCTACCCTTTTTATCATTTTTGAAATAATCTGATGAAACACTGGTAATATCGATATCCGTTCCCCAATGATGACGAGATGTACCAGGCATTGATGAATATTTTAGTATTTCTTCAGCAATTTGTTCTGGATCATTAAACTGATTGGACAATTTATCCCATTTACGCTGCCAAATTGAGTTTTGATAGGTGTAATTACGTGTAGCACTTACGATAATAAACGGAATATCAGGATGTGCTTTTTTAAAAGCTTGATAAGCTTTTATAAGCTGCTGAGTGGGTTCCTTTTGAAGATACATGCCCTTTTTATTGACAGGTAACATGGTAGAATCTAATGCGACAAAATTATTGTCAATCTTTTCATCAAACTGTCCAATTAGTTTGTTAAAAGGTATAGGTTGTGCCATAGTAAACGTTGAATATAAAAATAGGGTTAATGTTAAACAGAAAATATGGATATATTTTGCTGAATTTGTTTTCATTATTAATATTCTATTAGCTATATAAAGGGAAAAACAGTATAATCCTTTCCTTAAATTTTTAAATAGCCATAATGTGTAAAAACGAGGCCATATGTTAACACCTGCTACACCAAATACGTCTGTTAATTGTGCAGATGCATCCAATCTTAATACAACTAATCCTAAAAGTGAAAAAATAAATTTACTTGATTTAACTCGTCAACAATTGAGAGAGTTTTTTATTTCATTGGGCGAAAAACCATTTAGAGCCGATCAAGTCATGAAATGGATCTACCATTTTGGGGTAGATGATTTTGATCAGATGACCGATATCAACAAAAAGTTACGTGAACATCTAAAATTAATCGCTGAAATCAAAGCACCACTAATTGCAATGGAACAACGCTCATCCGATGGTACGATAAAATGGGCGTTAGATGTTGGTGATAACCAGATGATTGAATCTGTTTATATTCCAGAAAGAGATCGTGCAACCCTCTGTGTTTCATCACAAGTTGGCTGTGCTTTAGCGTGCAAATTCTGTTCAACCGCACAACAAGGCTTTAATCGTAACTTAACGGTATCTGAAATTATAGGTCAAGTATGGCGAGCATCGAAAGTCATTGGAGTAACAGGTAAATTAGCAGATAAACCTATTACTAATGTGGTCATGATGGGTATGGGAGAGCCTCTACTCAATTTATCGAATGTCGTACCAGCAATGGAAATCATGTTAGATGATTTTGGTTATGGCTTATCAAAAAGACGAGTAACCCTATCGACTTCTGGTGTTGTTCCTGCTTTAGATAAATTAGCCGGTATGATTGATGTCGCCTTAGCTATTTCATTGCATGCGCCAAATGATAATATACGTAGCGAAATTATGCCAATTAATCAAAAATATAATATGGCAATGTTACGCGACTCAATTTTACGTTATCTGTCGACATCAAACGCTAATCATGGAAAAGTAACGATTGAATATGTATTACTTAATCAAATCAATGATAGTGTTGAACATGCTCATGAACTTGCTAAATTCTTAAAAAACGTTCCAAGTAAAATCAATTTAATACCTTGGAACCCATTCCCTGGCGCTCCTTTTTCAAAATGCTCAAACACACGTATCGATCGTTTTATGAAAACGTTAATGGGATATGGATTTACAGTGATTGTTCGTAAAACACGTGGCGATGATATTGATGCGGCTTGCGGTCAGTTGGCCGGTGACGTCGTTGATCGTACTAAACGGACTTTATATAAAAAGCAAAATCTCATTAAACAAACAGCATAACGATCAAGGTAAATTAATAAAGGAATAGTTGATGAAAAAAATACTCATATTACTAAGCTGTTTAGCATTATTAACACTATCAGGTTGCCAAATAAGTGGTAACGAAGAGTTCGATCCCGAAGCGGCAGCTTTTGCAAGAATGCAATTAGGATTAGGATATCTAAGCAAAGCAAATGAATCGGAAGATAACATTAAAGCTGCACACTATAATCTCAAATTAGCAAATCAATATTCACCCAATAACCCACAAATTATGCTAGCTATGGCAATGTTTGATCAGCACGTTGGTGAATACAATGAAGCAGAAATGATTTATAAACGCATTACCCTTATGCAACCAGGTAATGGCTTATATCATGTACATTATGGATCTTTTTTATGTGGTCTTGGACGTTATCAGGAAGCACAAAAGGAGTTTGAAAAAAGCCTTGAATATGATCGCCATAATTGGAAAGCCGATACCTATGAACAGTATGGATATTGTGCAATCCAAAATGATGATAAAAAAACAGCTGACTTAATGTTTAAACAACTTTTCCAATATGATGCAAAACGTCGTGAAACGGTTTTAAAAACAGCTGATCTTTATCAAAATAAAGGTGATAAAAGAATAGCGAGTTATTTATTATCAGTTGTTGAACAATAAAGTACAACCCTATATTAAATAATCGTGTATCCCAATAATTATAAACAAGAGCATATGTCATGAGTTTTTTGACGATATTTTTATTAGCAATGGCAATGTCTACAGATGCTTTTGCGGTTGCTGTTTGTCGTGGAATTTCATTTAAATCGACTCCCTTTATTGGCGCCTTAAAAGTTGGTATTTTATTTGGTGTCGTTGAGGCAATCACACCATTGCTAGGTTGGCTCATAGGCATTTTGACACTGCACTATATAGAGCGTTGGGATCACTGGGTAGTATTTGCTGTCATGTTATTTTTAGGCATTAGCATGATTTATAATAGTTTTAAAGATGGCGATAAAGATTTTTCAGAAAAAGAAATAGCTTCTTCAAAAAAATCTTTCCTTATCCTAATTTTTACCGCTATTTCGACTAGTCTGGATGCATTTGCTGTTGGAATTAGTTTAGCATTAGCTAGCGTCAATATTTATATCGCAGCAAGCATGATTGGATTAGCAACCTGTGTCATGGTAACTATAGGTTTATTACTAGGAAAAAAAATTGGTTGTTTTATCGGAAAACAAGCCGAGATTTTAGGCGGATTGGTGTTAATTGCGATTGGCGTAATAACACTTTATCAGCACCTTTCAAATTAAATTCGCAAAATTCAATACTCTTTTTCATATTCCAACATACATTTAATTTTAATTTGTTAATTTATTCAAACTTGTCAAAGAAAAAAGTTTTTTTGATAAAAAATGATAAAGGGAAAAAATTGATTTGTGAATATAAAAAAACTACCCGCGTAAACGGATAGTTTTTTCAAATATTTAGTTTGTGTGTAAGGAAAGAATTACATCATTCCGCCCATACCACCCATGCCGCCCATACCAGCAGCACCTAAATCAGCTTTATCATCTTTAGGTAAATCAGTAACCATACATTCAGTTGTGATCATAAGACCAGCAACAGATGCAGCATATTGTAATGCACTACGAGTTACTTTAGTTGGATCTAAAATACCCATAGCAATCATATCACCATACTCTTCAGTTGAAGCATTGTAACCATAGTTACCTTTACCACCTTTAACTGCGTTAACAACAACAGATGCTTCTTCACCACAGTTAGTGACGATTTGACGTAATGGTGCTTCCATTGCACGAAGTGCAACTTTGATACCTACGTTTTGATCCTCATTCGCACCTTTTAGCTCAGCAATCGCTGAAGCAGCACGAACTAACGCTACACCACCACCGGCAACAACACCTTCTTCAACAGCAGCACGAGTTGCATGTAATGCATCTTCTACACGTGCTTTTTTCTCTTTCATTTCAACTTCAGTTGCTGCACCAACTTTAATTACTGCAACACCGCCAGCTAATTTAGCCACACGTTCTTGAAGTTTTTCTTTATCGTAATCAGAAGTTGATTCTTCAATTTGTTTACGAATTTGTTCAACACGAGCATTAATTAAAGACTCTTCACCCACACCATCGATGATAGTAGTATTGTCTTTATTGATAACAACACGTTTAGCTTGACCTAAATCTTCTAACGTTGCTTTTTCAAGCTCTAAACCGATTTCTTCTGAAATGACAGTACCAGCTGTTAAAATAGCGATATCTTGTAACATTGCTTTACGACGGTCACCAAAACCTGGTGCTTTTACGGCTGCAACTTTAACAATACCACGCATAGTATTCACAACTAATGTTGCTAATGCTTCACCTTCAACATCTTCAGCAATAATTAATAGTGATTTACCCGCTTTTGCAACCGCTTCTAATACCGGTAATAATTCACGGATATTAGAGATTTTTTTATCAACTAATAAGATATATGGACTATCTAATTCAACCGTTGCTGTTTCTGGTTTATTGATGAAATAAGGTGATAAATAACCACGATCAAACTGCATACCTTCAACCACATCAAGTTCGTCTTGTAAACCTGTGCCGTCTTCAACAGTAATAACACCTTCTTTACCTACTTTTTCCATTGCTTGCGCAATTAAAGTACCCACAGTTTCATCTGAGTTAGCAGAAATAGTACCAACTTGTGCAATTGCTTTAGAATCTGCACATGGAGCTGATAATTTTTTAAGTTCTTCAACGGCTGCAACGACTGCTTTATCGATACCACGTTTTAAATCCATTGGATTCATTCCTGCAGCCACTGCTTTTAAGCCTTCGTTAACAATAGCTTGAGCAAGTACAGTTGCCGTTGTTGTACCATCACCAGCAGCATCATTTGCTTTCGATGCCACTTCTTTAACCATTTGTGCACCCATATTTTCGAATTTATCTTCTAATTCGATTTCACGAGCAACTGAAACACCATCTTTAGTGATAGTTGGAGCACCAAATGATTTATCTAAAACGACGTTACGCCCTTTAGGACCTAAAGTCACTTTTACTGCATCAGCTAATACATTCACGCCTTGAAGCATTTTAACGCGAGCGTCATTACCAAATTTTACATCTTTAGCGGCCATCTTCGTATTTCTCCTAAATTCTGTATATAAATTAAATTAGTTGCCAGTTATGCTTGTACAATAGCTAAAATATCGCTTTCAGACAGGATAAGCACTTCTTCATTATCGATTTTTTCTGTTTTAACGCCATATCCTTCATTGAAAATTACGATATCACCAACTTTAACATCTAGCGGTTGTACTTGACCATTTTCTAAAATGCGACCATTACCAACTGCTAAAACTTCACCACGTGTTGATTTACCTGCAGCTGAACCTGTTAAAACAATACCGCCAGCTGATTTTGATTCCACTTCTTTACGTTTAATGATCACACGATCATGCAATGGACGAATTTTCATTAGTTATCTCCTAGCACTAATATTTAAATAGATGATAATTAAAAACAAATCTTAAAATTACGATTTAATAATGTAGTGAAGTTTACATGGGGATCTTTTTATATTCTTCAAGAGATGAATTTCAAAAAAATGACCAATTGATTATTTATTCATCATCTTTCCGAATAAATTCTCCTTCAATAATCTCATCAGTTTGATTATAGGATCTTGATGAATCAACGCTAGATTGAATAGGCATTTTTTCTACAATTAATTTCACTAAATAATTTTGTACGTAAGGAATTAATAAAATCACTCCTAATAAATCAGTCAAAAATCCCGGAATCAGCAAGAAAAAACCAGCAAATAGCAAAGCGACATTTTTAATTACTTCGTTTTTCAAACTCTGATTATTAGCCATTTTTTGTCGCATAATACTAAAATTCTTTAAACCTTGTGTTTTAACTAAAGAAAACCCAATGAAGGAAGTTGCAATAATACAAATTAGCGCAAGGAATACCCCAATTGAATCAGCAACCTTTATGAAAAAACTAATTTCGAAATAAGCATAAATGAAAAAAAGAATACACAAGAAATATCGCATGTAACAATTCCCTTAAAATAACGTGATATTGTTATATATTAGTAATAATATAAAGCTAATAAGTTATTTTTCAACCAAACAAACTATTTTTTTAAAAATATATCACAAAAAGAATTGACGAATTATCACAGATCGTGTTTAATACACCTCCATTGTTGCCCGGATAGCTCAGTCGGTAGAGCAGGGGATTGAAAATCCCCGTGTCCGTGGTTCGATTCCGCGTCCGGGCACCAATCCTAAAAGAACACCAGCGAAAGCTGGTTTTTTGTGCATAAAGCCTTTTTAGATAAGCCTTACACTGTATTTTCCTTGTCAACTGACATCAACCCAAATCAAGTTAAAAAGTGGATATAAAAGTGGATACATTTGGTTCGATAATGGCGTGTATCCATAAATTGTTTTTAAAGACTTTGTTTTCAAGGGTTAACAAGAATTGTTTGTCGTATGGTTATGTGTTCATTGTTCGTACCGCTACTTTCAATAAGAATCATTATTATTTTATTTAAATTGTAATTATTTGTTTACACTGTAATGGTTGCTTACTTTTAAAAATGCTGATGCAATATTCAGTTCTACCCAATAATATTTTCATGAGTTGATAGTTTAACGTAGATGAGGTTCTTACGTTAGCGTTTCACTACTTTACAAATTAACTATCAATTTATTCTTGATTTATTTGATGTTTTATCGGCGTTAAAAGCAAAATAAAAAAACAATTATTAAAGGTTTATTAACATTATTGCATAGATTAATTTAGTACCTATACAGCATTTTATATTTGTATTGATAGTGCTTTATTTAAGTAAGTAAATATTTACTAAGATAGTAAAAAAATAATATTGCTGCTTATTAGATGATTCTAATTTGAAATGGTGTGGATACACAAAATTGTATAAGTTTTTAATAAGGGATCTCTAGAAAAAACTTCTACGCATATCTACTCAACGTAGTTACTCAAAACTACATTATGATAAAGATAGCGAGTTTCACCCAGATAGCTAAATAAAGAATAATATGCTTACTTCTTTAAGCTTTACATTTTGATATTGAGTATGTTTTTTATAAATAGCATAACAAAACTGGTTTTTTCCTCATTTTTTCTGTGTTAATGCTTAAATTTAAAACAAGGTATTATTAAATAGTATTAATGATGACAAATTTATTTATAAAGTAATTATATGAATAAAAACATAATGT
>NZ_JBIDFH010000009.1:0-91865 GCF_046635745.1 Gilliamella sp. CG35 | reverse complement strand
CTGATGGTTTATTCGGCTTTCACCAAAGCCCGGTATGGTGCTGTCTGATTTTAATTGACCAAATAATAAATTCGACGAGGTAGATTGGAGGTTAGATTTGCTATAGGAAATAAAATCACTGTCGGTTTGTGCACTGCCATAACCTAATGTCTTAAAAAATGTCGCATAAACATTGTCTTTCAAACCGTCATAACTGGTGGTGGTTAAAATCGCTTTATACTCGCTATCAATCGATAATGGCTCACCATTATCCGTATCGCCATTCCATAATACCGCTTCATAAGGGCTGATATCACTAAAACGGAAAGTCTTTAAGGGATATTGGTTATCTAAATCAGATTGTCGGTAAATGGTGATTTGGTATTCCGCAATTTTGGTTGGATAGTTGGTATAAACATAAAGCCCCATTGGTGTTGTAAATAATCCTTGTGAAGTTAACTTCACTTTAGGATTATAGATACTTAAATTAAGCTTTTCTTCTGCATTAAACTCATCCCGGATAATGTTCAATTTGGGCACGTTATCCGTACCGGCATAAACACCATTTGAGCCGAGTAAAAAAGCAACACTTATCCCCAAACAAAGCGGATGTCGGGTCCAGTTATGTTTTTTCATCTAATTTATTTCCTTTCTTTTAATAGCTATTATTTTTATTTATTGTTAGTTCAGTTAAATGTCTTTTATTAACATCTATACCGATTATCGTTTTAAGTTAACATTTAATTAATAATTAATGATTTAAATAACATTTTAGTTTGAGACTTTTTGAGCTGACATAACATATTGATCGAATAAAACGATCAATAAATAATAAATTTTTGTCTTAAACTATCAAGATATCATCAAGTTAATATCTTTATGTGTATTTTTTATACGCTCTATCTTTTCGTTGAAATAAATTAGTTAGCAAATTGCTATCTTGCACAACACATTGACCTAAAATCTGAAAGGATGCCGCATTAACACTGTTTTTGAAAAGTCCGTATTGAGCAGCCGAGATTACACTGTATTTATTGTCTATTGATAATAGTTCTTTTATAACAGTAACAGTCTTTTCAAATAGCGCTGTAACAAAATGGCTATGACTGAAAAACAATGTTTCTAATTGACGGTGATTATCTAAATTAGGTTGCTGATATATCTCATTGTGAGATCCGACATTTTTAATCGGATAATTTGTATCTTTATAAAATCCCAAAGAAGCAAGAAATAACTTTTGTAAGGAGAGTCCAGAATGGTAGATGCCTGAATTCAATTTTTCTGTTGTATTTAATTCATCATCAATAGCTCTAAGCATGATTAAATTAGTCATTGTTTTAGCGAAAGCAAAAATTGATCCAAGAAAAATCAACAAACCTATTACCAGATCAGAAAAAATACGGAACCGTTTACATTTATTCATGAATTAGAATTTCCTTTCATTTTATTGCAACTCTGTTATTAAATTTAGGTTGATGACCTTAAACGATATAAAGAAAAGATAAAATTTACTAAAAATTTAATAGCTAAAACTTTACTATTATTTTCACTTATTCTAAGTTTAGGTTGAAACCGCATCAACTCCTTATTTGCTAAGAGTTGTAAGCGGTTAAACAGCAAATAAAACAGATTATTATCAATTTCAATTACCTTCACGGTAAGCTTTTTTTAAGAAGTGAAATTTAAAATTAACAAATCGGGATTAATTAAATAACTATTGTTTCTTTAATAAAGACCATCATAATATAAATAAATCAATATAATATGATGGCACGACTATTTTATATCCTACCTATTGTCTAATATACTACTGACTTTTATAAGATAGTTGCGAGACTCTTGTGAAACATGGGAAGTAACCAATTTTCGATATACTTGCTGTGGGGTCATAGAATTGATAATGTTAATCGCTTCGTTACGATCATTAGAGAAGGTACGAAGTACACTACCTGCACCACCATTATAAGATGTTATCATTGCGTATCTCAAAGAAATAGGATTATTAATCCCAGCTAGATATTTTGTTTTTAATAGTGATAAATAAGCGGTACCCATATCAACATTATTTTTAGGATCGAGTAAAAATTGCCTGCTAGGTTCCCCTGATTTTCCCCTTAATGAAAAAATATCGCGTCCAGCAGTATGTTGTTGAACTTGCATTAATCCAAGTGCATCACTACGGCTCACAGCATAGGGGTTAAATGCCGATTCAACTTCCATAATCGCTAAAATTAATCGTTCATCTATAAGGTAACGATTTGATGCTTCAATCACTAACGGTAAAAATTTTCTGGCGCGCTGATTGATATGATTAGGAACAAGTTTAATTTCAACATAAGTAATTTGATGAGAACCCGATGTGCGAACTTGCATATTATGAGCAAGAACATAGTCAGCAAAGTTATTGGCTCTACCACTCCAACGAATAGGTTGCATTTCTTGGTCAAGCACCTGATTATACAAAAAAGGCTCTTGTGACTGATCCTGCCCCATTTTACCATGACGAATAATATCATCTGGTTCTGGCATTAGTAGCGTTGAAACAATAGCATCTTTTAAACTGATTATGGGCATATCAGACAATGTTTCTATCGTAATCACCCCAGAAACAAAGTTTATATGAACTCGCGTTTCTAAATTATCCTCATATTGAACATAATCTTTAGGTCCCGCAATAAGCACCTCTTTGGGCCCCCATATTTGTTCAATATTATTAGCATATTGGCTGATTAAAATATTAAATGCATTGGTATCTTTAACATAATAATCTTCATTATCGAAATTTGCATTTTTACTAGGACAACCCGCTAAAAAACTTGCAGTAACAAATAATGTAATAATTTTTATGTTATTTTTCATGTGATTTCTCAATTTTGTGGTTTATAGCCATCAATAATGATATCTTCACCATCAAATAAAAATTTAACCATTTCATCTTCAATTTTTTTTCGATGTTCAGGATTCATCATATTGAGTTTATTTTCGTTGATTAACATGGTTTGTTTTTTAAGCCATTCTTGCCAAGCTAGTTTTGAAATTTCGTTATATATACGCTTGCCAAGCTCTCCCGGATATAGCTGAAAATCCAAACCTTCCGATTCTTCTTGTAAATAATGGCAAAATATAATGCGGCTCATATTAATCTTTTTCCAAATACAATTAAAAATAGTGTCCAATTATAACTGAAAACATTTATGTAAAAGAAGAAAATTATTCGGTCGCTATCATACGCAAAACTTTCAAATTGAATTTTAATTCAAATAAAATGAATAATTATTTACTTTACTAAACCTCTATTTGGCATAAAATAGATTGCAACATGTCAATATAGGTAAGGATGTAACAATGCAACATAACGTTTCTCGAGAACTGTTTGATAAAGTCATTTTACCCGTTTATTCACCCGCACAATTTATCCCCGTTAAAGGTGAAGGTAGCCGGATTTGGGATCAAAATGGCGTAGAGTACATCGATTTTGCTGGTGGCATTGCAGTCAACGCTTTAGGGCATTGCCACCCAAGATTAATCAAAGCATTACAAGAACAAAGTCAAAAATTGTGGCATGTCAGCAATGTGTTTACTAATGAACCGGCATTAATGCTTGCTCAAAAACTGATTGACCATACTTTTGCTGATCGCGTATTTTTTGCCAATTCAGGGGCGGAAGCCAATGAAGCAGCGTTCAAACTTGCTCGCTATTATGCCACAAAAAAGTTTCATCCTTATAAAACTAAAATTATTTCTTTTTACCAATCTTTTCATGGACGCACTTTTTTCACGGTTTCTGTTGGAGGTCAAGCAAAATATTCCGATGGATTTGGCCCTAAGCCAGCTGATATCGTTCATGTTCCGTTTAATGATCTTAATGCGGTTAAAGCGGTCATGGATGATCATACTTGTGCGGTCGTCCTTGAACCGGTACAAGGGGAAGGCGGCTTAGCATCGGCTACACCTGAATTTTTGAATGGTGTTAGGTTGCTTTGTGATGAATATAATGCCTTGCTAATATTTGATGAAGTTCAATGTGGCATGGGACGAACAGGCAGTTTATACACCTATCAACAATACAATGTGATACCGGATATTTTAACCTCCGCTAAAGCATTGGGTGGCGGATTCCCGATTAGTGCAATGTTAACCACCGATCAAGTATCCTCTGTGATGCATGTTGGTGTACATGGTACCACTTATGGTGGTAATCCTCTTGCTTGTGCAGTAGGCTGTGAAGCGTTTGATATTATCAATTCACCAGACGTGCTTTCAGGGATCGAAAAGCGTCGAGCAATATTTATTGCTAAACTGGAAGAAATTAATGACAAATTCAATGTGTTTAGAGAATATCGAGGAAAAGGGTTACTTATTGGCGCTGAATTACAACCTGAGTTTCATGACAAAGCTCGCGATTTTTTGAACGTCGCAACAGAATATAAAGTAATGATTTTAAATGCCGGTTCAAATGTATTACGTTTTACACCTTCACTGATTATATCAGAAGATGAAATCCAAGAAGGGATGAACCGATTTGCAAAAGCCGTTGAAAAAGTTGTCAATGCTTAAGTTTTTCTATACAGTAACAGCATTTTAATCGATTAAATGCTGTCTACGCATTTATAGGATACTTATTTATGTACGATATTCGACCATTAAATTATGCAAAAACTAAATTTATATTAAGTGCACCAGATATTTCACATTTGCCCTTTGACGGTGGTGTAGAAGTCGCATTTGCCGGTCGCTCAAATGCAGGAAAATCGAGTGCGCTTAATACGCTGACTAACCAAAAAGGGTTGGCCAGAACCAGTAAAACACCGGGGCGGACTCAGCTTATTAATCTTTTTGAAGTCGAGCCTAATTGTCGGTTGGTTGACTTGCCAGGATATGGTTATGCGCAAGTGCCAGAAACAATCAAGCGAAAATGGCAGAAGTCATTAGGGGAATACCTACAAAAACGTGAAAGCCTTAAAGGTTTAGTGATATTAATGGATATAAGACATCCTTTAAAAGATTTAGATCAACAGATGATTGAATGGGCGGTATCGGTGAACATTCCCGTCATGTTGTTATTGACCAAAGCAGATAAGCTGGCGTCTGGAGCGCTCAAAAAACAAGTAAATATGGTCAAAGAAGCCATCTTACCTTTTCAAGGTGATATTACAGTATCCCCTTTCTCATCACCAAAACGTATTGGTCTTGAACCATTAAAATGGCAATTAAACGAATGGTTTAACCAACAATAAAAGAGAAAATTAATGCATCATCCTGCTTTTTCATTCCAAGCGCTATCCCCTGAATTTATTCTTGATTGTTTATTGTCTATCGGGATACGTGTTGATTCGGGTTTAATAGCATTAAATAGCTATGAAAATCGTGTCTACCAATTTATGGATGAAGAGCGAATACGTTATGTTGCTAAGTTTTACCGTCCACATCGCTGGAATCGAGAGCAAATTCTTGAGGAGCATCAATTTACCCAAGCATTATTTGATGCTGAAATCCCTGTTGTTACGCCTATAATAGTCAATAACAACACTCTGCATGAATATCAAGGTTATTTGTTCTCGCTTTTTCCAAGTATAGGCGGCAGACAATATGAATCTGATAACATTGAACAAATGGAGTCAGTCTCACTGTTATTAGGACGAATGCATCAAATTGGCGCTCAAAAAAACTTTATACACCGACCGACAATCGGTCTTGAAGAGTACCTTTATCAGCCTCAAGAGGTACTTTTATCTTGTCAGTTTATTCCTAAAAATATTCATTCAGCGCTTAGAACAAACCTGACACACCTAATTAAAGCCGTTGAACAACATTGGCATAATGATTGGCAATGCATCCGTTTACATGGTGATTGTCATATTGGTAATATATTATGGCGAGACCAAGCCATACTTGTCGATTTTGATGATGCACGTAATGGCCCTGCAATTCAAGATTTATGGATGTTACTGAATGGTAATCGGCAAGAACAACGTCTACAACTTGATGCGTTAATAGAAATGTATCAAGAGTTTAACGATTTTGATAGTCAACAAATTAAATTAATTGAGCCATTAAGAGCAATGAGAATGGTTCATTATCTGGCTTGGATTATTACACGTTGGCAAGACCCAGCTTTTACTGCTGCTTTTCCTTGGATCACAGATGTTGATTTTTGGTATCAACAACTCAAGGAATTTGAACAGCAAACTAAAGCAATTTACTCACCACCTTTAGCATTGATGTCGGCATTTTGAATTATAAACTCATCTAAAAATAAATTAGTTAGCAATGAATCTTGCCAATAATTCTGTTAAGTTAGGAGATTGTGCAATAAGTTTTTCTTTATGAGTCTTAGAAAGTTGTTTGATACGATACTCAAGCTTTAAAGCTGTGGATTTATCCCCAACATAAACTTGATAGACAAGCGTAAGATCTTGATGACCTTTCAAATATTTAGCTCCTTGACCAGTTTGATGTTGATGTAAACGTCGACTTATATCTGTAGTAATACCGGTATAGAATGTTTGATTAGCCGTTTTAATAATATAGAGAAACCAAACTGATGACTTATTTAGCATAGTAAACAATAGCAGTTAACGTATTTATCAATAATTTTCAATTATAAGAAAACATTTTAATCAGCGCAAAATTTTGATGATTATAATTAGGTTATGTAAACGTTATAATTATCATCGTTTCATTTACTTTAAGATAGATAGTGTTTAAGATAAACCAATTGTGTTGTTGTATGTTGGAGCCAAGTAATTTGAATAACTTTGCAAATATAATTGAAACTGAACGTGGTGATATGAAGTTCGCTTACGTCCAAAATGATGAAATTGACTATCTTGAACTGTTTGATCACTTTCTGGCAGAGGAAGGTCACCATGAATTACTGGATCCTAGTGATCGTATTGAAAGATATACTTATTTAATTAATCATAATCAAAGCAAATTTATTTTTAAAATTGATGGTGGCGTTGAAAATCGTTTGGAACGTCGACTGATTGCCAAAATAACCGGTGATTTTTATTTCAATTTAATCCACAAATTAGCTAAAATTTCGCAGGATAAATGCGACATAGCTTATGAGCTTTATTTAGTCGCATTCGATAAAAAAACTAAACGCCACTATATGATTTTTAATTTTATCGAAGGTCGTTCATTAACAAGGGACGAAATGAAATTACATGGCGAACAAGTCAAAAATTGTATCGAAAAACTTCATCATTATAATTTAGTCTCTAACGATGTGCATGGCGGTAATTTTATTTTAACGCCAGATGGCAAAATTAAAGCCATCGACTTAACAAATTCAGGGTTTATTTGGCTAACCAAAGCTAACGATGCCATAGAACTGCAAGAACGATTTAATATTAAGATTAAAGTTCCGGCTATGGCTATGGCAATTAAAAAATTCACCCATGGATTTAAACGATTATCACGAAAAATTCGTGGTAAAAAGGTTTAATATTATCTTAATGATGTGAGGTAATTATTTACCTCAATCGCATAACGTCTAAAATTGTTATTGATTTCCACATTTTTAACATTGGTTCTTTTCATTCAATTTTAAATATCAATTTATGGTTAATGTTTATCAATATGAGTAAACTAATCAATAAACCATTTAACACCTATGAGGAGCTAGCCATGAAAGCGTTTATAATTTTATTCACTCTTGTTGCTGTGCTAACGGGCTGTACATCGCCCAAAATGGCGTCGATTTATCAAACCCAAGGCGTCGAAATATCACAAAACGCATCGGGCGATGATATTCTCAATAAATATAGCAAAACAATACCAACCCAAAATCTTCATTCTTCCTTGTCGTTGTGTATTGCACAAGAACTCAATAATGGACCAGTTGTGCTAACAAACGAAAGTTATTTTGGATCACCTTGGTGGTATTCATACAACATCCCTAATCAACAATCGATCACAATAAATGGGGGGCAAACGATTAAGCTAGTTGAAGGAAATCATGTTGTTGCCAATGCCATAACCGACTATCATTATAACGCTAAATATTTTGTCAGTTATACTTTAACGGCTACTCACCATCAAAACAATATTCATTATCTATTTAGCAACATTAAACAGGCTCAACAATATACGGGTTCGACAGTAAATGATGGTTTTGAAAACATTAAAACTTTACAACGATCACATCCTGACTTAGTTATCGATGCACTAAATAAAGAAATCAATAAGATCCAATCATGTTTATTAAAATAATAACACGTTTTATTTGAATTAAATTTTTCTGAACTTATTAAGTATTAAACCAAAATCACCGTATTTAATATTTTAGTGTCATTGAACAGAAATCATTAATATACGGTTTGAAATACTGGTTTTAGATCAGGACATAATTTAAAGCGAATATTTTAACAAGCACAATTAAGATGCAAAAAACCAAAACAGTGACAAAATACGATAACCCAATCGCTTCATACTATTTATACTTTTTATACTTTTTCTGTTTAATTAAATTTTTTTAAGTTTTGTTATTAATTTTTATAATCGGCAATGATAATCTTATTTAAATTACAATCCACGTCATTTATTTACAATTTTCAACAATTTTTTATGTTTTAATTTGAAATATATCAAATTAAATTAGCTACATAAGTAATCTGTATCAATTATTTCTTTTAGTCATTTACTGCTTGGATATCTTTGTTAAAATAATAGTTATAAATGATGATTTCCTTTTTTATAAAACGATAATTATGCTATTACTTGAAATAAACGTTTTTAAACGGTGCTATTCCTTTAAAGTATCGACTTCAAAAACAAGTTGTTTATTTTCAGTATGCTAGATTAACAATTTGAAAAAGATTTTTTAACTATCTGTAAATGTTTTTTTTTAGTAAGATATTTTTTATTAGATGCGCTAAATTATTTTAGTCATATATTGCGTATGTTTTTTAAACAGAGCAAAAGATCATAATGGAGAGCATGAGGTTAGCCTATGCGTGATAATGAACCACAAATACTTTCGTCAATTTTGACGCAAGATTCTTCTTTATTGCATATTCAAGAAAGAATATATGCGTTAAAGAAATTAGCTAATGTTGTATTTGATCTATTGCCTCCTCCGTTAAATGTTCAATGTCGGGTATCTAATTTTAGGCAAGGTATTCTCATTCTTGAAGTCAGTTCAGCGAGTTGGCTTACTCGGCTAAAATATGAACAAAGCAATTTATTAACCGGTATTCGCAAAAACCTATTGCCATCTTTAGCATCAATTCAATATCGTATTAATCCTGATATTGCTGCACCTTCATCCCAAAGGGTTAATCATTCGTCAAATGATGCTACAATGAACAGTACCATGACACAAATTAGTGCAACTTATTTATATGCATTAGCAGAAAATGCACCAAATAAACTAAAAAAACAATTGATTAAACTTGCTAACCATGCAAAATGATAACTAGCAAGTTTATATTAATTTTATATAATCAGACTATATAAAGTACAAGGAGTAATTTATGGAAAAAGACATCATCATTTATATTTTAATTGGATTAGTGATAGGCTTGATTGTTGGCGCTATTTTAATGAATGTGGTTAGTCCTAAAGCTCGTCAATATGCAAATACCAAACGAGAGCTTGATAAAGCACAAGAAGAGTTGAAAACTCAAAAACAAATGATTGCTCAACATTTTTCCCACAGTGCTGAAATCTTAGATAATATGGCTAAAGAGTTTAGACGTCTTTATCAACATATGGCAGAAAATTCGCAACAGATTATTGGTAGCGAAAATATGCCTAATCTTAGTCTTGATGAAAATACTTCTGACAGTAGCCCAAAATTAGTTTTAGAAAAGCAACCTAAAGATTATTCTGATAATCCTTCAAATTTATTTAAAACGGATGATCAACGGTCTTAATACGAATTCACTAGTAAACGCTAGTACAAGTTTCTATTATTTTTAAATTATTCGAAAAGCGAGAGTTGTAAAATGAACAATTCAGTAAAAAAACAAAAAAAACTATTAAGTGTTATTGCTTTAAGTATAAGTATAAGTTTATCGATGTTTTCAAATGCTTATGCTGCTTTTCCATCGATACCTACCGATAATAATACTGAAAAACCGAGTTTGGCTCCAATGCTAGAAACAGTATTACCGTCTGTTGTTAGCATTAAAGTTGAAGGTGTTGCTCAGATGCAAAATAACATGCCAGAGGAATTTAGACGTTTCTTTGGTTATCCTGACAGTCAATCGAGAGCGTTTACTGGTCAAGGTTCTGGTGTCATTATTGATGCTGAAAAAGGCTACGTAGTAACCAATAATCATGTTATTGAAAATGCAGATAAAATCATTATTTCTTTAAATGATGGTCATGAGTATCAAGCCAAATTAATTGGTAAAGATCAACAAAGTGATATTGCATTACTGCAAATTCAAGATGGTAAAAAATTAACCGCACTGAAACTCGCTGATTCGGATAAATTACGTGTTGGTGATTATGTTGTGGCAATTGGTAATCCTTTTGGAATTGGTCAAACGGTTACTTCGGGTATTATTTCCGCGCTTGCTCGTAGTGGACTTAGTATGAATGGTTTTGAGAATTTTATTCAAACAGATGCGTCAATTAATCGAGGCAATTCTGGTGGAGCCTTGGTCAATTTAAATGGTGAATTAGTTGGAATTAATACCGCCATTATTGCACCTAGTGGTGGAAATGTAGGTATCGGTTTTGCGATTCCAAGTAATATGGTGAAAAATTTAACTTCGCAATTAATTGAATTTGGCGAAGTCAAACGGGGTGTATTAGGTATAAAAGGGAATGAATTAACTTCTGATATTGCAAAGGCGTTTGATCTCGAAATTCAAAAAGGCGCATTTGTTAGTGAAGTTATCGATGACTCGGCCGCAAAGGAAGCGGGTATTAAATCTGGCGATGTGATTGTGTCAATGGATGGAAAACCCGTTGATAGTTTTGCCGAATTACGAGCTAAAATTGCTACCGCTGGTGTTGGACGAACTGTTGAATTAGGTTTAATTCGTGACGGTAAAAATCTAACCGTTAGTGTAAAATTAAAAAATAGCGACGAATCGACGACCGAAGCAAAATCTTTACACGCTTCCCTTGACGGCGCTATATTAACTAATGGTGAAATTAAAGGACAAAAAGGTGTAATTATTGAAAGCATTGCTAAAAATTCACCTGCATCAAGTTTAAGCCTACAAGAAGGCGACCTTATCACGGGTGTAAATAAAACACGTGTCAACAATATTGCGGATCTTCGTAAAATTATTGACAGCAAACCATCTGCAATTGCGCTAAATATTGTTCGGGGTGATAGCCGTTTATATTTAATTTTACGCTAATTCCTGAATAAATTTTTCTTCGTCGATGCTTTTGTATCGACGAAAATCATTAATTTCAACATCTAGTCAGATGTGCTAAAATCTTCTTATCACCCTTTACAATCAAATCATTATGCTTAAGAAAATTTTATGGCCTATATTGATTGGTACTGTTTTAGCGATAGTGCTATTGATTATATTTCCAACCTTGCGCAATGGAACACAATCAAACTTTTCAAGATCAATCTTTGATAACGAACCCATAAGTTATTCTGATGCTGTCAAAATTGCTGCACCAGCGGTTGTGAATATCTACAGCCGTTCAGTGAATGCAATGTCTCAACAATCGACAGATAACCCAATTACACCACTAGGCTCTGGGGTAATTATGAGTAAGCAGGGTTACATTATTACCAATTATCATGTTGTTGATGGTGCAGAACAAATTATCGTTGCTTTACAAGACGGACGAATTTTTGAAGCGCTAACTGTTGGTTCTGATAAACTGGTTGATATTGCAGTTCTTAAAATTGAAGCTACCAATATACCAACAATTCACATCAATCCTAACCGAGAACCAAAGATTGGAGACGTTGTTTTAGCTATAGGTAATCCATATAATATTGGGCAAACCATTACGCAAGGTATTATCAGTGCAACAGGACGTGATGGTTTAAGTCCTTATCGTCGACAAAACTTTATTCAAACTGATGCATCAATTAACCATGGTAATTCTGGAGGGGCACTCGTCAATACTAAAGGTGAATTAGTCGGAATTAACACCCTAACCTTTGCTAAAAATTTAGGAAATGAAGTACCCGAAGGTATCGGTTTTGCCATTCCAACGGCCTTAGCGGTAAAGATAATGAATAAATTGATTCAAGATGGCAAAATAATTCGCGGTTATATTGGTATTGATGGATTAGAATTTACGCCTACTCGAAATCCAAGCGATATGCCGGTTGTTTTAGGTATTTTGGTTACTAATGCCGAAGGTCCCTCTTTACAAGCCGGAGTACAAACAGATGATATTTTAATTATGGTTGATAACAAGCCTGTAAAATCCATTATTCAAACAATGGATCAAATAGCCGAGTTGAAACCAGGCACAACCGTCCCCATAGTAGTATTGCGAAACGGTGAAAAGGTTGAGTTACAAGTAACTATTGGTCAGTTACCTGTTTAAACAAGGCTTTTATTGCTTGATTACCAGCAGTTTAAAGCGTATAATTCGCAACCTTAATCATGTTTTTTAACACTCGTATGGTGTATAGACTTTGCTTTCACAGCCGTTTATATAGCGATACGAACCAACTCTAGAGGCTTATTATGAAAGAAGGTATTCATCCAGAATATAAAGCAATTACAGCAACGTGTTCTTGCGGTAATGTTATCAAAACTCATTCAACTATTGGTCATGATATTCATCTTGACGTATGTGGTGAGTGTCACCCATTCTATACTGGTAAACAACGTGATGTTGCAACTGGTGGACGTGTAGATAAATTCAAACAACGTTTTTCAATGGTTGGCGGTAAAAAATAGTTTTTGTTGTAACGATTTTTTCGTTATTATCATATAAAAAAGGCGTTTTATGCGCCTTTTTTATATCCCTTCTCTAATGATACTGAACGATGATAACCATTTAATTTTTATTCATCAATCAGATCAGGATCAATACCTAAATCCCTCATCATTTTTTGAGCTTGCTGTGGAATACCATCTTCTCGATCCTTTTGTAAGTCTTCATCACATGGTAAAGGCTGCCCTGTATAAGCATGCAAAAAAGCTTCACAAAGAAGTTCACTATTGGTTGCATGACGCAAATTATTCACTTGTCGACGAGTACGTTCATCAGTCAATATCTTTAAGACTTTTAACGGAATTGAAACAGTAATTTTTTTTACTTGCTCACTTTTTTTACCGTGCTCTGCATAAGGGCTGATATAGTCGCCATTCCATTTCATCATTTTTCCACCAAATTACATCACAAATAATGTGGATAATTTTAACGTTTTTTTTGTTTTACTGCAATCTACACACCAAGATACTTAGACGTCTAGACATGTTGACGCCTTTATTAATTGTGTTATTCTTATACAACTGATATCTAAGAATAAATCAAGAGGTCTAGGAAGGTTATTATGGCTAATCAATCTAACAATCAAAGCCAATGTGCTAATTTAAATCAAGGGACGATTGCTGTCCGGGGTGGTCTAAATACCGATGATCAATACGGTAGTGTCGTTCCAGTGATTACACCTTCAACATGTTACCGCTATGAAGAGTTTGCAAACCCCAGAAAATTTGATTATGGTCGAAAATCAAATCCTAGCCGACGATTAGTTGAACAAACCGTCGCAAAATTGGAAGGTGGAGCCGATGCTATATTAACGAATTGTGGAATGTCAGCCATTCATTTAGTTAGCATTGCATTATTATCCCCTAATGATTTAGTGGTTGCGCCTCATGATTGCTATGGTGGCAGTTATCGGTTATTTAACAGCTTAAGTGAACGAGGTCATTTTAAAGCACAATTTGTTGATCAGTCCGATCCCGTTGCATTGAAAGAAGCGTTAAATCTACGTCCTAAATTAGTTTTGATTGAATCACCAAGTAATCCTCTTTTGCGTGTTGTCGATATTCAAGCGATCACTCAACAAGCGCATGAAGTGGGTGCAATTGTATTAGTGGATAATACTTTTATGACACCTATTCTACAAAAGCCATTAGAACTTGGAGCCGATATTGTCACCCATTCTTGTACCAAATTTTTAAATGGTCATTCCGATTTATTGGCTGGTATTTTAGTCTTCAAAGATCAAAAATTAGCAACAGATGTCTTATGGTGGGCAAATAATATTGGTACATTAACGTCATCATTTGATAGCTACTTATTATTGCGTGGATTACGTACTTTAGCTGCTCGTGTCAAACTACAACAAGACAATGCTAAACAGGTAGTTGAGTTTTTAGTGAATCATCCTAAAATTGCTAAAGTTTTCCATCCATCTTTGCCGTCCAATCTTGGTCACGATATTGCTAAAAAACAGCAAAAAGGATTTGGCTCTCTTTTAAGTTTTGAATTGGCCGGCAATGCTGATGTTATGCCTAAATTTTTAAAAGTGCTGAATATATTTACCTTGGCACAATCATTAGGTGGAGTTGAAAGCTTAGTCTGTCACCCTGCAACGATGACCCATTCAGGAATTAGTGCCGAAGCTCGTAAGACGGCTGGCATTTCCGATCAACTATTACGCATTTCAGTTGGATTAGAAGATATCGATGATTTAATCGGTGATTTAAAACAAGCATTAGCGGCTATTTAGCTTTAATTATTCAATTAAATTATGGGTTGATGATTTCCACTATTATAATCTTTTTCATCAATCCTTTTAAGATTTAATTAATTGATTTTGATAATGAATTTTAAATCTTATTTGCCGTAATGGATAATTTTATTTTGAATTGCGGTAAATATCTCATCAAGTGAGTGTCGTTTGGCTCGTCCGCAAATTTTGGCTACTTCATCACACACTAGACATTGCCTTGGATGTTGTTCAAATTGAGCTCGAGAAAGGCTCTGTTGGGTAGAGGGATCAATGACATCAATATCCCATAATCGTCCTAAAGGATGATTATCTTCAATATCAATACAAAATTGTTTTAACTTTTCTGTTTGACAAGCTAACGAAATAATCGCTTCAAACCCTGTGATTTGATGATAATGCTGTTCATTCACGATAGTGATATTGTTTGTACTGAAACAGTGATGTAATGCTTGGATCGCTTGCTTAAATAGATAGTGTGCTCCACTACTATTTTTAATAGCCCCTGGAATAACCAAACAAAGTGAGATGATTGGTTGTTGATAGTGTGTGATTGCAAAAAGTTGATTGGCAACTCGTTTTTCTTTCGCAAGTAACATCTGTTCAAGCGTGATTGGTGTACCATCATCAAATTTTACTATCATTGTGGTCTTGTCTGCTATTTAGATAAAAGAAGGCAATAGCATGTCATCATGTCATGCTATTGCAAGTTAGTTAGTCTTTAACTTCGCGTACTACATCAATCACCGAACCATCTCGGTAATGAACAATACCAACAATTTTATCCTTAAATTCAATTGGTTTTGGTTCACCAGTCAATGACACCGCACGTTGGTAAAGCTCTTCAATGCTCATTACCGGTAAGTTTGCTGCTTTTAAACGTTCAGCGATTTCTGGACGATTAGGGTTAACAGCAATACCATGGTCAGTTACAAGCACATCAACGCTCTCACCTGGTGTTACAACGGTTGTCACTTTCTTAATCACAGTTGGAATACGGCTACGAATTAATGGCGCAACAATAATGGTTAAGTTTGCACCGGCCGCGGTATCACAGTGACCACCAGACGCACCCCGCATAACACCATCCGATCCTGTTAATACATTAACGTTATAATCAAGATCGATTTCTAATGCACTAAGGATAACAATATCTAACTCATCCACACTCGCCCCTTTCGATGCAGGGTTTGCATAGACATTGGTTGAAACTTCGATATGATCTCGGTTTTTACCTAAAGATTGTCCTGCGGTACCATCAAAACTTTGCGTATCAAGTAAACGTTTAACTAACCCTTTTTCATGTAAATCAACAATACTTGCTGTAATACCACCTAATGCAAATGAAGCAGTAATATTTTTAGCTCGCATACGATTTTCTAAGAATCGGGTGGCTGCCGTTGAAGACGCACCTGAACCGGTTTGAATTGAGAAACCGTCTTTAAAATAGCCAGAATACTCGATGACATCCGCAGCATAGCGAGCAATCATTAGCTCACGCGGATTGCTGGTAATTCGCGCTGCACCGACACTGATTTTAGTCGGGTCACCAACTTCATCGACTTTAACAATATAATCGACTTGATCCTGACGAATACTTGCCGGATGATTTGGATAACCAACGATATCTTCAGTCAACAAGACTACTTTTTTCGCAAATTGCGCATCAACCATCGCATAACCCAATGCACCACATTGAGATTTACCCGATACACCATTGGCATTACCTTGCTCATCCGCTGTTGAAACAGCTAAAAATGCGATATCAATGTTAATTTCACCACTTTGAATAAGTTTTACTCGTCCACCGTGAGAGTGAATATGAACAGGATTATCCATTAATCCATGTGAAATAGCATCAGCCAATTTACCTCGTAAACCAGAGGTATAAATTTTGGTAATCACACCTGCTTCAATATGTGGAATCAAGGCAGAGTTACAACTTAACAATGAGCTTGATGCTAACGTTAAGTTTTTAATACCAAGTCTGCTGATCGTTTCAACAACTTTGTTAATGACCTTATCACCTTCACGAAAAGCATGGTGGAAAGAGATCGTCATTCCATCACGTAATTCACATTTATGAATTGCTTGTTCGATAGAATCACATAATTTACGTGTGTATTTTGACTCATCTTTTAAATAAGGCGTTGTTGCATTAGCATCAACAAACGGTGCAATATTTTTTAGATCGGGATGCTGTTTTAGCAAATCATCAATTTTTTTGTCTATAGAAGTCGTCATTTTTTAATCCTATCAAATTTCTTTACGTACACCAGAATATTTGGCTAGCTCAATAATTTTTTGAGCACGTGCAATAATCGGTGCATCAATCATTTTGCCATTTAATGAAACCACACCAAGCCCTTTTCTTTCACCTTCTTCAGCAGCTTCAACCACTTTTTGTGCGTTTTCGACTTCTGCAGCTGTTGGCGCATAAGCATTATGTAGTAATTCAATTTGTCTTGGATTAATCAGTGATTTACCGTTATAACCTAATTTTTTGATTAAGCTAACTTCTTTCAAGAAGCCTTCATCATCATTAACGTTAGAATAAACCACGTCAAATGCATCAATACCCGCCACTCGCGCTGCATGTAAAACAGCACAACGTGCATAAAATAGTTCGGTACCGTCTCCACGCTCAGTTTGCATATCAACTAAATAATCGAACGCAGCTAACGCTATACCAATTAAACGTGGTGAAGATTTTGCGATTGAAACAGCATTTACTACACCTAACGCAGATTCAATAGCTGCCATTAATTTAGTACTACCAACCTCACGACCACACTCTTTTTCAATTCGTTCAACATGAGCTTCAAGTTCATGGATATCTTCAGCACTATTTGTCATCGGTAGACGTACAACGTCAACACCTGCTCTCACAACAGCTTCAAGATCTTTTAATCCAAATGGAGTATTGAGCGCATTGATTCGAACAACAGTTTCAATTCCATGTTCTTTATAAACCGGAAGACGTAATGTTTGTGCAACCAATAAACGAGCAGAATCTTTTTCTTTTAATGATACTGCATCTTCAAGATCGAACATGATTGAATCAGGCTTATAGACAAACGAAGTGGATAACATCGCTGCATTCGCACCCGGCAGAAATAACATACTTCGACGCAATTTTTTCATAGTAATTTACTCCAATCTAAGTTCTCTTCTTCTGCGCCACGCAATACTGCACATTGTACTCGAGCTTTAATCGCACAATCTAAAGCGCCTTTATCATCAATAATAATTAAACCGTCAGTCACATTAAGACTTGTTAAGGTTTGCTCAACAACGGCGCGTATTTGATCGCCAAATTGCTTATTAACATCACTATTAATAACAATTTCAATTCCTGTATTAGGAGTGACTTTCACTAACAAATCGCTTGATTCGAGAGTGCCAGCCATGGCTTCTTTCTTGATTTTCATTTAGTTACCTTTTGAACGAATTAAATTTTTGACTGAATCTAAATTAGCCTCTAGATAGTTCCATGTTGTTTCAGGAACTAATCGTTTTACCTCTTCATATTGCTCATCAGCCAGTAATTTTCTAACCAACGAAGCGGATATGATATCTTCCCCTTCAAGAATACGTTGAATTTCAACTAACGTCACAACCGGGAAAGGACTAACGTCTTTATCCTGTAACCAATAACGCATTGAAGTGTTATAAGCATTAGTTATTTGACTGTAGGGCTCGGTTCCAACAAAACGATAGGTAATATTCAGTGCTGGGGCAATATAATTACGGAAAATTAATAAATCGATCCCCATGTAAGCGTAATCAATTTTATCATTATCCTTTAAAAAATAAGTAGGAAATGTTGCTCTAGATATAATATAGGCGGAACTGGCATGTACCGTGACATTTTTTAAGTGTTTCGATCCCTCTTTCACTAGTTGTAAACGTACATCAAATGGGAACAGTGAAACATTTTCATTGACGACAAAAACATGAAGCCAATCACATTGACTGGCAGCATACTGTAAAAGATGTTGGTGACCTTTTGTAAATGGATTAGCATTCATCACTACACTGCCAATCTTGTTCCCTTCTTTACGGTGTTCACTTAAATATTTACAGTATTGCTTAATTCCAACGGGGGTATTTTCCATCAATACGACAAGATTATTTACCTCGACGATAGGATAAAATCCACACCCTTTGAAAAAGTCGATATTTTCAGGTTTAGTATATAAAAAGAGATGAAAATGCCCCTGCTCATTAGCATATTTGATAACATTATCCAACAAAGTCAAATTAAGCTGATTTCCACGATAATCGGGGTCAATCGCAACACATTTAATAATATTGTCATCAATGCCTGCACAAGCTACCATTTTACCGTCCATGTAAGCAACGATAAATATATGGACTTGAGGGTCTAAGTTTAGATCCGATAGCGTTAACAAACGAATAATTTGTTCTCGTTCAGTTAATGATTTTGAGATATCTACCACTGAAAAATCGACTAAACTATACATAATATCACCTATTTTTCTGCTACCACATAGTTCGTTAAACGACCAATTCCAGAGATTTCAACTTCAATTTTGTCACCATCTTTCATAAATACTGGAGGATTGCGTTTTTTACCTACACCACCCGGTGAACCAGTAAGAATAACATCGCCAGGAGATAAACGGGTAAAAGTACTGATATAAGAAATAAGTTCAGGCACAGTATGAACTAAGTTTTTGACATAATCGTGTTGCATTTCCTGACCGTTTAAATAGGTCGTTAAAGATAATACGGTAGGATCAGGAATCTCATCAGTCGTGGTTAAACAAGGGCCAAATGCACCTGTACTTGGCCAGTTTTTACCTGCCGTAAACCAAGTATATTGCCAATCGCGGATTGAACCGTCCATATAACAGCTGTAACCTGCTACATGTGATAATGCATCTTCTTGCTTAATACGAAAACCACCTTTACCAATGATAATGGCAAGTTCACCTTCATAATCTAGTTCATTGGTAATAGCTGGTTTGAGAATATTTGTTTTATGCCCTGTTTGTGAATCAGGGAAACGAACAAATAATGTTGGTGCTGAACTGGTTTCATTAAATTCTGCTCTTTTTTCAGCATAGTTCATGCCAACACATAAAATTTTATTTGGATTCGGTATAACCGGTAAATAAGTGATATCTTGCTCATTAATGTCACTTGGAGCATTAACAGAGGTTTTCGCTAGCGACAAGCCTTCTTCATCAGCAAGTAATGATTTCAAATCAGCATATTTATCACCAAATTTTTGTTTTAAATCAACAATACCATGATTAGTGAGAAGACCAAAACTTGCTCTACCAGAGACAAGATAACTGACAAGCTTCATGAGTACTCCTTAAAAGCTGTTTGTATTAATTATTACTATAAAATAAAAACAAACAACCCTAGTCTAGGCTAAGGTTGTTGTTAAAAAAATTTAACTATACTAAGAAATTGCCGAGAATAAGTAACGATACCGATACATTAATCGCACCACCAATACGGGTTGCAATTTGTGCAAATGGCATTAACTCCATTCGTTCCGCTGCGGTTAATATTGCAACGTCACCTGTTCCGCCTTGACCACTTTGACAACATGAAATAACAGCCGCATCTACTGGATACATACCTAATTTTTTCGCTACAAAGAAGCCTGTTGTTACTAAGCTAACCACGGTACAAACAATAACTGCTAAGTTAGTTAACGTAAATGCAGAAACAATTTTATCCCATGGAGTGATTGCCACACCTACCGCAAATAAAATTGGATAAGTGACAGACGTTTGGAAGAATTTGTAAACGACTTGTGAACCACTCAATACTTTTGGTGAAACACCTGATATTAATTTAACAAATACAGCTGCAAATAACATTCCTACTGGCGCTGGAATACCTGTCACTTTATGACCAATCATACCAACCATATAAAGGATAGCGGCTAATAATACACCTGAAGCAAATGTTGTCACATCGATAACAGAATCTGCTTTAGTTGCTTTTTTATCTGTAATTTCGTCTTCTTCTGACGCTGGTAATAATCGTCCATTACCCGTTAAATGTGGATAAGCTTTACCAATACGGTTAAGGACACCACCACAAATAATACCCGTTAATCCACCTAACATAACGATCGGTAATACACGACCTAGGGCTTCACCTTGTTCCATACCTAAAATTGCAGCATAGCCAATTGAAAGTGGAATTGCACCTTCACCAACACCACCAGCCATGATAGGTAATACCAAGAAGAAGAATGTTTCAAACGGTGTTAAACCTAGTAGATAACCGACACCGACACCAACAAGCATCCCGACAATCTCACCACATACCATCGGTCCAAAGATTTTTAAGAAACCTTGAATAAGTGTTTTCTTATCCATGTTCATAATACTACCAACGATGATACAACAAATGTATAAATAAAGAATATGCGTATCTTTATAGAACTTAGTTGTTGCTTCAACAACTGGCGTAGGAAGAATTCCATAATAAACTAAAGCAGATGGAATGAAGGTTGCACAGATTGCTGCTGCACCCATTTTACCAACGATCGGTAGACGTTTACCAATTTCACCACACAAAAAGCCAAAAAATGCACAAGTGACAACCATAACAACGATTTCACTCGGTAACTTACCTGTTACTAACACTTCGGTGAAAATAAGAATACCAGCAATAATAAATAATGGAAGTGGAATTACACCAATTTTATAATTGTCCATGAGTCGCCACCAATTATAAGGCCACCCTTTTAAATTTTGCTCAACGGGCTTACTCGTTGATTCTTTTTGATTATGCGTTTTTCCAATTGAATTGAAATCCACCATATGTATTTTTTCTCCAAAATGATTTGATTTGTTCGAATTAATTGGCGCGTATAGTGACAAAATATGAATCTCATTTTTGTGATATAAATCATATTTTAACTGTGGTTTTTATGGTTTTAATGGCTCAAAGTTTTTTTATGCTGTGTTACACTCACCTCTACTTTAATTTGAAAAGTAAATGTAAAAATGCGAAAGAAAGTACAATTATCATTTACTACGAAATTATTTTTATCTCTTTTGATCTTTTCATTGATTATTTTAGCTCTATTACAAAGTTATATTTGGAATGCGACAGAAACAAATTTATACCGAAGTTTAGGTGAAAAAGCGCAAATTCAAGCAAGAGAATTAGCAGTAATACCCAGTTTAATAAAATATGTTAGAGAAAAAGATACTAATAAAATAGCTGAATTAGTAATTGATATTTTTCAACAAAGTGACGCAAGTTATATTGTTATTGGTGATGAAAATGCCCATCGTCTTTTTCATACTGCCAATAATGCCCTATTTTCACCCATGATTGGTGACGATAATCAGCAAGTACTCAATGGCAATAGCAGTGTTACCATTAGTAAAGGTTCTCTTGGGTTAGCATTAAGAGGCAAAGCACCAATAGTTGATCAAGGTAAAATTGTTGGCATTGTTTCAATTGGTTATATGATTGATGATATTTATGCACTACATATCAAACAAGTCATCCCTTTTATCTTTTTTTGTTCATTACTATTTTTAGCATTGTTTATCTTTTCTTATTGTTTTTCTAAGGCAATCAAAAGACAGATGTTTAATTTGGAGCCGAAAGAAATTGCATTACTGGTAAAAAGTCAAAAATCAATTATGGAATCCATTTTTGAGGGGGTCATTGCCATTGATCTTGAATACAAAATTATGAATATCAATCAATCAGCAAGATCGATGTTAAAAATTAAAGTCAAAGATAATGAATTGATTCATCATACCTTATGGGATTTTATTGAATCAACAGAATTTATATGTGGAAATGATAACAAGATCCGAGATATACATGATCATATTTGTTATTTTAATAATATTATTGTCATTGCTAATCGAATTCGAATTATGGTTGATAATAAGATTAAAGGTTGGGTTATTACGTTCCGTAATTACAATGATATTAACTTATTAAGCATGCAATTAACTCAGGTAAATCAATATGTGGATAATTTGCGCACATTAAGACACGAGCATCTTAATTGGATGGCAACACTATCTGGCTTAATTTATATGAAACGTTACCAAGAAGCAGAATCTTTTATTGCGTTGCACTCTGCCGATAATCAAGCTAGCTTAGATTTTATAACTGAACATTTTAAAGTACCTGCTGTATGTGGTCTGTTAATAGGTAAATATTCTAAATCACATGAAATTGGTTTAAAACTGATGTTCGATCCTGCATGCCAGCTAAATGCATTACCCGATTCAATTACCGAAACAGAATTTATGTCTATTTTAGGTAATTTACTTGATAACGCATTCAATGCTAGTTTGAAAAACGATCGTGGCAATAAAACGATCTATTTATATCTTAGTGATGCAACCGATGAAATTGTTTTAGAAATTAGTGATCAAGGTTGTGGTATAGATGAAAAAATTCGTGATTCAATTTTTAAACCCGGCGTCACATCACAAGATACTAAAGAACATGGGATTGGTTTGCATCTCGTTTTGACTTACATTAAAAAAGCTAATGGCTATATTACATTTGAAGATAATGAACCTTACGGTGCAATTTTTTCCGTTTTCATACCCAAATAACATGAGGGATAAGAAAGTATGAATCAATCAAAAGATGATATAATTAAAGCACTTATAGTTGAAGATGAGCCAATTTTAGCTGAGCTAAATGCTGATTTTATTCAACGTGATACCAAAGTAAACGTTATCGGTATTGCCTCCAATTTAGCTGAAGCAAAAATAATGATCGATAAATTAAAACCAACTTTAATTTTATTAGACAACTATTTACCAGATGGAAAAGGTATCGATCTTTTTGAATATATCATTAATAATCATCTAGATTGTTATGTTATCTTCATTACTGCAGCCAGTGATATGGATACGTGTAGCAAAGCAATACGCTTGGGTGCATTTGATTATTTAATAAAACCACTGTCCTATCAACGTTTAAAACATTCGTTAGAGCGCTTTGAGCTGTTCTTATATCGGCAAAGCCTACAAAAGCATGTCAATCAACGAAGAATTGATGAACTTTTTAATTTGCAAACGAAAGATTTTGTCGGCATTAATCGTCATTCAAAAGGTATCGAGGAAATCACTCTACAAAAAGTTAAAGATCTATTTATGAAAACAGACAAACCGTTAACGGTAGATGATATAGTCGAAAATGCCCAAATCAGTAAAACGACCGCCAGACGATATTTAGAACACTGTGTTCAAACAAAATTATTAACCGTTGAACTTAACCATGGAAAAATCGGGCGTCCTGAAAGACTATATAAACGATTAGGTAAATAGTTCCAATTACCAAACACGAGTTAAGTACCACTAAAACCAGTTATCCATATAATTGATAATTATATAAATATGCTTATTTATTATTTTATCCTCTAAATATTTGATGCTAGATTGAATTTATCCAATCCTGAAACAGGATTGATTCTGCCGTATCAAATAAGAGGAGTAAGCATATGTCTATAGCGATAGGAAAGGTAGTCACTACCGAAAATAATGAAATTAACCAAGATGGCGCTTTTGTTCGTCAATCTAATCGATTTGATACTCCCTTCGGCAACGAGCCAGGCATGCTGCCGGTTGAATCGGGTCGTTATCGTTTAATTTGGGCGGCAATTTGTCCTTGGGCACACCGCCAGATGATAGCGATTAAGTTATTGGGGTTAGAGCATGTGATCAGTGTTGGTAAAGTATCACCCGTCCGTACCAGCCATGGTTGGGAGTTTTCGCTTGATCCTAAAGGCGTCGATCCGGTGCTCGGTATTCGCTACTTACCTGAAATTTATGCCTCGACAGATCCCAATTACCATGGTCGAGCAACCGTACCAACCATAGTGGATGTGAAAACCGGCAAAGTGGTTAACAATGACTATTTTAATTTAACTTACTACTGGGAAACCGTTTTTAAACCCTTTCATAAATCAGGTGCGCCCGATCTGTATCCTCAACATTTACGTAAGGAAATTGATGAACTTAACCATGTGATTTTTCATGAAGTGAATAATGGCGTTTATAAGGCAGGGTTTGCACGCTCACAAAAAGCTTACGAAGAAGCTTATCATCTTGTATTCAATCAATTAGATAAACTGGAGCAACGTTTAGACAAATCACGCTATCTATTTGGTGATAATATTACTGATTCCGATATTCGTCTGTATGTTACATTAGCGCGCTTTGATGTTGCCTATTATTCTGCATTCAAAACTAACCGTAATCGAATTATTGATTACCCTAATTTATGGGCTTATGCCAGAGATCTGTATCAAATCCCGGCTTTTGGTGAAACCACCGATTTTGAAGCGATAAAAAAGGGCTATTTTTTGAGTAATAATGCGCATAATCCTTATGATATTTTGCCTTTAGGCCCTGATGTTAGCAATTGGCATGCTCCCCATAATCGAGATAAACGTTTTAGTACAAATCACTAATTATTGGGATAATACGAATGCCAAATATAGTAGATATTGGATTAATTTTCAGCCAAATTCCGACATTACTTGCTTATTTGCCGGTCACATTGTTTATTACTCTTTTTTCAATGTTACTAGGAGTAATGTTAGGACTTATCATCGCTATTATTAAAATGAACAAGATACCTGTTCTTTCCCAGATAGCGATGATATTTGTTTCATTTATTAGAGGCACGCCATTGCTAGTGCAACTCTATTTAAGCTTCTATGGTATTCCTATTATATTACGTTATATCAATTATTATTATCATACCGATTTTAATGTTAACAGTGTTCCGCCAATGCTGTTTGTTTTGATTGCGTTTTCTTTTAATGAAGCGGCATATAATTCAGAAACAATACGTGCCGCCTTGCAATCGGTAAATAAAGGACAAATTGAAGCAGCGCAGTCCCTTGGTATGACCTATAGCCAGTTATTACGTCGAATCATTATTCCGGAAGCCTTTATTGTCGCCTTACCCAACCTTGGTAACGCACTAATAGGCTTACTTAAGGGAACCTCCCTCGCCTTCGTTTGTTCTGTAACTGAAATGACGGGCAGAGGTAAAACCTTAGCTGGACATAGTTATCGCTATTTTGAAGTCTATATTTCATTGGCACTCATCTACTGGGCATTAACCATTATTATTGAATTAATCGTTAGATATTTGGAAAATCGCCTTACGATATCTGACACGGTGAATACACCAAGTTATCGCCGAGGGAAGCTATTATGATAAATGTGCAAAATTTAACTTTATCTTTTCAAGATAATTCAATACTTAATAATCTTAATTTTCATATTAAACCTCATGATATTGTGGCAATTATCGGTGCGTCAGGAGCAGGCAAATCAACATTGCTACGATGCTTAAATTTATTAGAAAGACCACAATTCGGTAAAATTACTATTGACGATATTGAGTTGGATGTCAGCCGTGTAAAGCGATCGCAATTAGTCAGATTTCGCCAACAAACTGCAATGGTATTTCAACAATTTAATTTATTCCAACAAAAAAATGCATTAGAAAATGTAATGGAAGGATTAGTTGTTGTAAAAAAATATCCCAAAGATAAAGCACAACAAATAGCTTATGACAAATTAGTTGAAGTTGGACTAGGTGAAAGAATCTATCATTACCCCAAACAGCTATCGGGAGGACAACAGCAACGCGTTGCCATTGCCAGAGCGTTAGCCATGGATCCTAAAGTATTATTACTTGATGAACCCACTTCCGCCTTAGATCCTGAATTAGTCGGAGAAGTGTTAGCTACGATAAAATTAGCAGCAAAGTCGGGTATAACTATGCTCCTCGTCTCTCACGAAATGAGTTTTGTACACGAAATCGCAACCCGAGTCTTTTTCTTGGATAAAGGGCAAATAATAGAAGACGGCACACCAAAACAAGTTTTTACCAATCCAACTCAGCAAAGAACCCGTGATTTTTTAACGCGCTATTACAATACCATGCAAATGGATTATGAAATCTAATGAATAAAAGAGGTCGTAATGAGTATTGTTTTACAACAACATTGTCAAAATATTAACTGGCAAGATGTCGCTGACTTACTTGCCTTTTATGGACTCAGTTCGCTTGATGCCAAAACCCAAGAACAAGTCTTTAAACAGAGTTATGGCGTCGTTTTTTTACTGGAAAAAAAACGAGTAGTGGGTGTGGGACGCACATTATCAGATGGTATTTGTCAGGCAGCCATTTATAACATTGCGCTGGCAAACCATTTACATGGTCAGCAATTTGGACGGTTAATTGTGGAAAAACTGGTAGAACAGGTCAAACACTGCAATATCATTCTTTATACTCATCCCCAAACCATCGAATTTTATAAAAATTTGGGATTCGATTTAATGAAAACGGGAATGGCTCGTTATCAGGTCGATCATCGAACAGAAATGAAAAATATGGGTTTTATCTAAAACTGTTTTAGCTTTATTCCGTAAAAAAAGGAGAGTAGCATTATGAATATCCCCACTAATTATTTTATTTCAGCTTTAAGCGTACTAACTTTAACTGTTTTGTTATCTGGCTGTGATAACGCAAAAGAAAACTCACCAACAACCCAAAAGGAAAAAATTACTATTGCTACCTCTGGCGCACCTAGCCCTTTTACGACGGTAAATGATAAAGGAGAATTAATTGGCTACGATATTGAGGTGGTCAAAGCGGTATTTGCCCAATTACCACAATATGAAATCAACTTTGAAGTTACCGAGTTTCCTTCGGTTTTAGCAGGACTTGACTCTCAACGTTATCAAGTCGGAGCCAATAATTATGCGATGAATGAAAAACGCAAAGAAAAATATTTTTATTCTTCGCCAATTTTCATGAACCAATATGTGATAGCAGTAGCTGAAAATAATGACAATATTAACCGTTTTAGTGATTTAAAAGGCAAATCGACTGAAGTTTCACCGGGGCTTAATTATGCTACAGCCTTAGAGTTATACAATGAACAAAATCCCGATAACCCCGTCAACATTATTTACAGTGAAGCAGACTTACTGCCAGTGTTACAGCATGTTGAAACAGGACAATATGATTTTCAGTTAATTGATAAAGTCATGTTGTCACAATATATCAGCGAACATAACTTGAAACTCAAAAGTATCGATTTAAGCAACGAAGATGCTGAACGTATTGCTTCCCCCTATAGTTACTTATTGATCAGCAAAGGAAAGAAAGGTGAACAATTAACCAAAGATATCAATCAAGGCATCCAAAAGATCATCAATAATGGAAAATTATCAGAAATTAGTATTCATTATTTTGGTGCTGATTATTCACCCAAACAGTGAACTAACATAATCAAAATAACCAATTAGTTTATAGCTAAAACATTGGGTTAAATAGCGTTGCCTACCATAATGAAATAGATATATAAAGCACTTATTCACAATGCTTTAAAATGCTGAATATTATGGGGAAGGCTTAGTAAGAATTTATACTCAAATGGTATCAAGGTCTTTACTTTTACAAGTATCTTTAAGCTATAAAATGTAAGACTAGAAGATTTTCTTATTGATAATTAATGGCTCTTGGAAAGATGATTCCAGAGCCAAACTAATTAATCAACAATGATTCGTCCATTTAACGGTTGAATTGGTCGGTTATTATCATGCTGCATAATTGAATGAAATTTTTCGATTTGTGCTTTTGATGCATAACTTTCATGTTCTAACACAATCCACCTTACCCCTTCTGTACAAGGTGGCGTAGTCAGTGAACCACTAAAGCGGTAGTAGTCCAATACATTGGGTAATAACGCTTTTATATCAATGGTATTATCTAATAACAAACTATTATTAACCACTGTTGGAATTTGCTGCCATGCTTTTTCTAATTCTAAATTAGTTTTACCTTCATTGAACATTAAGGCCATTACCGCTAAATCGCCATTTTGATTTTTATAAACAAAATGCGCCTCCATCGGATAATGCTTACCGTTAATTTCATTTTCGCTAGGCGTATGAAAGTGGAATTGCTGCAATGTAAAAACTTCATCATCCAACATTAAACTATTTTCACCCGATACATTGATTTGTATAGTATGACCATTATTAATCATTTCTTGCTTAGCAGAATTGAAAATAAGACTAAGCTCAGGATGATTTGTTTTAAACGCATGTTCAATATTGATTGGTGATTGATTCTTGCCATTTTCACAAGTTGAATATTCCGGTGAAAGCTTTCCCCAGTTTTCAGGCTTTTCTTGCCCATCATATCCCCAATGAGTGGTATGTTCATTTGCAAAACAGGGGAAGCTAAATGTTGCAATTAAAGCAACAATCCTTATGTTCAATTTCATAACTTATCAACTTAATAATGTAATTTGTGACGAAATTATAGACTTATTAAACTAGTCTGACTATCTAAAATTAGTTAATTAAACAATTATCACAAAATCCTCATTAAGGCCTCTTAAAAAAATTTGAACTGTTTTTTAAACAAACAATATAGTTAACCAAATATCGGTAAAATTCCAGCTTATGCACAAAATTGCAATTTTGTCAATAAATTTTAAAAAATATAGATATTTCATTTCACTAATAAAAAATAATGCTCTATATTTCCTCAATAGTTTGATCTTAACGATAAATAAATTAGTTGAAATTTCTTAATTAAAAAGACAAGGTGTGATTAGATGAAAAGTATAAAAATAACAGGAGCTCGGATTCACAATCTTAAAGATGTTGATATTACTATTCCCAAAAACAAATTAACCGTTGCCACCGGTATAAGTGGATCAGGAAAGTCTAGTCTGATGTTTGATATTGTGTTTGAAGAAGGACGTAAAGGGTATCTTCAATCATTAGGAATATTTCCGGGACTTGAAAATGAGAGAAAATTTGCAAGCATAGAGGGTATTGGCCCGACAATTGCAGTTAAACAAAGCGTTGTACGTCAGAATAACCCAAGATCAACAGTCGGTTCAAAAACAAACATATTCAACCTTCTCGCCCTACTGTATTCAAGTGAAGGGCAGGTTAAATGTTCAGAGTGCAACGAAACTATTGGACAAGATAGGGTCTGTGCTAAGTGTGGACATGAGGAAGAGCGCCTTGAATTAGGCTATTTTTCCTATAATAACCCTAACGGAATGTGTATGAAATGCGCTGGCAGAGGCGCATATTATCACGTTAATATGGAAAAGCTTGTTACAAATAAAAATCCCACCGTACGAGAGTTATTTAGTTATATCGGGGTAACCCCCGGTATACTTCGCGTCTTGGAAAGGAATTTCAAAGGCTATATGGATCAGCCTTATTTAGAAATACCGGATGAAATAAAAGAAGACGTGGTAAACGGGCATTATGTCAGCAATAACAGTGCAAATCAAAGCTTCTGCTTATCAAGAATTTTGCAAGCTAAACACAAAAGAGGCGAATATTTAAATGGTCTATACGAAATAACCCTTTGCTCAGAATGTCATGGATATCGCATAGGTGAAGAAGCTCGCAATATATTAATTAATGATAAACATATTGGTCAAGTCGGCAAAATGACTTTAGACGAGGCTAAAACGTTTTTTGAATCGGCATTAGAACTAAACGAAATAACGCAATGTGGGAAAAATCTTCTTAACGATATTTTGAACAAGACAAAATCATTAATTGCTTCTCGTTTAGGGCATTTATCACTTTATAGAGAAATGTCCTCACTAAGTGGCGGTGAAATACAACGACTCTTCCTTAACTCGCATTTGGAGTCCAAACTTGAATCACTTATCTATATTCTTGATGAACCCACAGTAGGTCTACATGAATCAGAAAAACTTGAACTTTTACAATCCATAAAAGCGCTTAAAGATTTAGGTAACACGGTTATTGTCGTGGAACATGACAGAAGTACGATAGAAATAGCTGAACATATCATTGATATTGGCCCAAAAGCGGGAATTGAAGGCGGGGAAGTGATTTATGAAGGTGATTATGCCGGTCTGTTAAAATGCGATAAATCATTGACAGGACAATATCTTTCCGGCAAGGCAAAAATGCCGGTAAGGATGTTAAAACAAAATATCGATGATTCTGCTATTCCTCGTTTAGTCATTCGACACGCCAAAACCAACAATTTAAAAGATATTTCAGTCGCATTTCCATTAGGCGTTCTTATTGGGGTTTCGGGCGTTTCTGGAAGTGGTAAAAGCTCCTTGATATCGAGCACGCTAACGCCCCTGTTAAAAAGTTATTTTCGCTTAGACGCCAATAAGAACAATACCAATAGAGAAGAAGACGAAGTAGATTTTGAAGATGAATCACTATTAATCGAAACAATAGCCGAAAGGCTTGATGGCGCAGAAAATATTTCTGGCTTTGCTGAAGTATCGCAGGCACCAATAGGAAGAAATATAAATTCGAATCCTGTTACTTTTACCAAAATATGGGACAAGATACGTAGATTATTTGCAGAACAACCCGAAGCAAAACGATTAAATTTAACGGCGGGACACTTTTCCTTCAATTCCGAGGGCGCTTGCCGAGAGTGTCATGGTAGTGGACGTAAAGCTATTTTTCCTGAAGGTAGTTTAAAGATGTACGCAACATGCGAAAAATGTAAAGGTAAAAGATATAACAACGAAGCTTTAACTGTCATGTATAAAGGGAAAAATATTTCTGAAATTCTTGATATGCAGATTTCTGAAGCGATAGCCCTATTTAGTGATAATGATGTCATCGTTCGTCCGTTACAGATAATGGAACGGATTGGTATGGGATATATAAAGCTTGGGCAACCCACTTCAACAATGAGCGGAGGGGAAACCCAAAGACTAAAACTCGCGAAGGAATTAGGACGGCAACGAAAAGGTCATATCTTGTATATCATGGATGAACCCACTACCGGTTTAAGCCTTTATGATACAGCTCAGCTGATAAAACTGTTGGATGAATTAATCAAAAGCGGAAACTCTGTGATTGTTATTGAACATAATCATGAAGTTCTTGAATCGTGTGATTGGATCGTAGAGCTTGGCCCTGAAGGAGGATTAAAAGGCGGTGAAATCATTGCCGAAGGAACCCCTAAAGACTTGGTGAAAAATCCAAAATCACTAATCGGAAAATATTTAACTCCTACGACTTGAAAAGTGGATACTTGATTATGGCTAATATAAAAGAATTGAAAACCATTGATGCAGAATCGGTGGATATGAATCCAGATAAATTGAGAGAGCTGGATGTCGCCTTGAATTTTCAACTAGGCATTATTAAAGGAATCGCGATTTTGCGAAAAGGCGGCATTGTGTTTGAAAAATATTTCAAAGGTTACCATGCTGAAAATACTCATCATCTCACTTCAGTAACACAAAGCGTTACTTCCGCTTTAGTGGGAATAGCCATTGATAAAGGATATATAAAAAGCGTCGATCAACCAATACTTGATTTCTTTCCAGAAGCGCAATCCAAAGCCAGTGATATGTTAAAGCGACATCTGACAATCAAACATTTACTAACCATGACTGCACCCTATTCTTGGAAAAAGAGTGAGCCATTAGATAGGTTGAGAAGGCAAAAGAATTGGACGATATTTATGCTTGAAATGTTGGGACAAAAAGGCCAGCTTGGGGAGTTTCAATTCAATATGTCTAATGCCCACCTTCTTTCAGCGATTATTACGCGGAGTACGGGGCTATCAACCCGAGAATTTGCCAATAAATCATTATTCAGCCATTTAGGGGTGAAAGAGATCGATGACCAACAGATGAAATCCTTTTCTAAAGAAGAGGTCTATGGTGAAAATATTACCGGTTGGATAAAAGATCCTCAAAATATTAATACCGGAGGCTGGGGGCTGTCTTTAACTCTGCGGGATATGCTTCGTTTGGGATATTTGTATTTGAATAAAGGCCATTGCAATGACAAGCCGATCATTTCAGAAAACTGGATAACTGAATCGCTAAAACAGCATACGGAAGATTGTGGCTATATGTGGTGGCTTAGAGAAGATAAGGGGATTAACACTTTTCTTGCGGCAGGCATAGGCGGAACTTATCTCTATTGTGTTCCCGAAAAGGATCTGATAGTGGCAATCGTATCGAAAGTCGACAAGATGATAATCGACAGGTGGGAACTCATGGCGGATTATATCATTCCATCGATAACAGACAGTTAATTTTAAGTCGTTAATAAAATTTTGTTTCTGCAATTCATTCCACCAAAAGGCAAGAAGGTTTTACCGCCATGAACTGTCTAACAAAACGTTTTAGGTTGGGATAGGTGCTGTTCGGGCAGGTGCTATAAAGTGAAAAATATAATGGATATTTTGCTCTCGATAACATGTCGATTAGACGCTTTTTTGCGCTAGAGAAAAATAATATCACTATTTATTAAAAAATAAACTTAAAGAGAAATCTATGTCAAATTTTCAAGAAAAATTGCAAAAAGGCATGTTTGAAGGTCCAATCATGCCAATAATTATAAAAATAGGTATTCCCATTCTTATTGGTCACTTATTAAATTATGCTTACTTAATAATCAATACCTATTTTATTTCATTGATCAATCCGACTTCTTCAGCTCCGTTGGCGGGAACCGGTCTTTTATTTCCATTATTTTTTGTCTTTGAAGCTATCGCCTCAGGTTTAGCCGTTGGACTCAGTACCACAACGGGGCGATTGATCGGCGAAAAAAAATTTAATCATTATCAAAATCTGGGGGGTACAGGTGTCGTCATAGCTTTACTGCTAACCGTGCCATTTATGATTATGTGTTATGCTTTTGGCCCACAAATTATTAATTTATTATCAGGTGATAAATTAAGCCTAGAAGCAACAGTCTATAGTCTACAGTTTTTATATTCATTAGCCCCAGGTTTACTGTTCATAATATTATTACAGGTTTATGGCGGTATTCTTATTGGCGAAGGCCTGACATATGTTACTGCAATATCATTTATGATTATGGTAACGCTCAATATCGTACTTGATCCCATATTGATATTTGTACTTGATATGGGGGTGGCTGGTGCAGGTTTAGCTACAACAATATCGTTATTTATGGCTTTTATTTATTTAATCCGCTTTATACACAAAGGAAAATCAAGAATTCCGTTAACATTTAACTTTGCTCACTTTAACGGAAAAATTGCCAGAGAAATCATACGGATTGGATTGCCTCAGTTTTTAATGACAGCCTCAACTTATATCATTATCGTTGCATATAACAAAATGATCACCAATACCTTTGATGAAAATGCAATGAATGCATGGACATTGGTTGGGAGAATTGATCAGATTTTAGTTATCCCGATGATTGCTATTGCTGGTGCAATGACGATCTTTATTTCGCAAAATTATGGACGTAATCAACTTGATCGGATTAAAGAAGCTTTTAATCTAGGCTTAAGGGCAATAATGATACTATGTAGCATCATTGCAGCACTTTATGTATTACTTTCTCCTTGGTTATTTTCAATATTTACTTCAATACCAGAAGTGCTTGATCTTGCCAGAAAACAAGTGCTAATCGTATCATTTACATTTTGCTTTATGGCAATATCGTGGATAATCGGATCATGCTTTCAAGCGACAGGAAAACCCCTACCTGCGGTAATTATCCTTTATATTAGAATGATCATTATTTTTTCTATAGGATTATATTTAGTCTATGTTCAAAAAATGGGAATGAATGGCATTTTTATCTCTATGGCACTCGGAAACCTACTTTCATGTTTATTGTCATTTTTGTGGGTGAAGAAAAGTCTGAAATCATTAAAATTCAAGTCGATATTGGAATAAGTTGTTCTCGTCTATTGCTACGCTATTATCACAAACAATATTAAGCAAATAAGCTAAGTACAAAAGTTAATCAAGGAGAAGAAAGACATATTGTAAAAAATAATTGGGTAGATATTGAATATCATTATATTATTGGAAGAAAAGAATAGGGAAAAAGTAATATTTATGAAGCACATCCCCGAATTAAAGTCGAAATTCAATCAGTTCAATAAGATTATAAATGGATGACAATATGAAATTATTAAAGATCTTAATATTACTATTACTATTAATTAAAGGTTTTACCCAAATTCTTATTTGCAACGATGATCCTACTGTCTTTCTGGCGCTAAAATTGAATCCTCTTTCTGAAAATTATAATTATATTAATTATTTAAGTCACAATAGTTATTATGTTTTGTTTTCTGATGAAAATGAAATGATAGGACAAAATATCATTGATATGATTTATAAGATTCCTTTAATTCTTTATATTTCAGTTTTACTTATACTGTTTTTTTTAAAACGTAAAAATACAAAAGAGAAAACCCTATGAAGCAATTTTTACCACATATTACTTTTTGGGGTTTGAATTTTTTTGTTTTTCCTGTCAGTCGACTTAATAGTAAAAGGAAGCAATTTTAAAATGAGAATATTATTACTGATTCTATTGTCTTTGGCTAACATAGCGTGTAGTCAAAAAATTGAGAGTCAACAAGCTGATGATCATGTCACTCCCATTGAATATGATTACGTAGTTACTGAGGTTTTTTTAGAGTCTCCTCCTTCTTCTACTCCTAAGGTTTCTCCTAAGATAGATTTGCAGTCTGATACGCATTTATCTGGTCAATCAGGCTATGCCTATAAACTAAAAATCAGCGATCAAGAAGAATTAATCTTCTTAAATTATATTAAAGATTACAAACTTTATTCAGAACCAAGACTAAGTAGAAATGGTGTTATATCTAAAATCGAAGGATATGAAGGATACGATGACGTATATGCAGGTATTTATTCAATTGATTTTAAAATATCTGAAAATAAACATTATGTTGAAATGGATACTATTAGCAAAGGTTATGTTGGAACATCAGAGGAACTAAACGGAAACTATCAATGTATCATTATCGATATCAAAAACTCAAAAGTTGTTAGGTCAGGGGTAGATATGTGTGACGGCGAGTGGAAAGATAATCAATGGATAAGTCAAGGAAAAGTTGAATTTGATGGCAAATGAAGTTTAAGTTCGAAAGAAAGATAAACAACTAAAAAACATGGGAATTTTAAAATGAGAATATTATTACTGATTCTATTGTCTTTGGCTAATATAGCATGTAGTCAAAAAATAGAAAATCAATCAGCAGTGACTCAAACAATCCCACATTTTGATGCTACGGTTTATCAACTTATTGACCTTTTTAATAAAAAGAATTTTAAAGAAATTAACCAATATATTAATAAAGATATAGGTCTTTTCATTGTATATAATGGAAGTACCAGCCCAACAATGAGAAGAATTGAACAATTTAAATCGAATAATAAAATAATTGAAAATACAATACCGTCTTGGGTAGACGATGAATTGCTAGGGTTTTCAATATCTGGCAATCCTAAAATACAATATGAACAATATCCTCCATTTGATCCATGTAGTGAAAAAGTCACTAAACTAGGTCTGTATGCCAATTCAAAAGAAAAAAATATTGAGGCTTTAAAAATAGCGCTTGGTTATTATCATTGGGAACTAAAACACTATCAATTTGAAAAAAAACCTGTTTGGGAGGAATATCAATCCATTGCCGATAAAATAGCCCCTAAAACAGTTAAAGTTGTCTATATAGAAAACTTTCCAGGTATAATACCGAATCATGAAAAAAATATTTTTATATTTTATCTAACCCAATTAGATAATAAATGGTATTTATCCATTCTAGATTTTTATACTATGGATTGCAGTGCATAAAATGCGTGGTAATAAAAAATATATCGGCAAAAATTAGACTAAATTCCTATAATACCAAAGATGGAGATGATGAAAATGAAAATAAACCGCACTACCATAAAAATTAAAAACTATTTGATTAGTTTATTTTTAGCAATTTTTTTACCATTCAGTTGTAATGCCTACGAAAATCAATATATAGATACAAAATTCGTCTATGAAGCACAATATGATCGAAATAATGATTATTTTAAATCAAAAGAGTTAGACATGCTTTTTAATCTTAATAATGAAGACTACTACCTACCAGATACTTTTGGTCTTGATGCAGAGTTTTATTATGTTCGACGATATGTATTAAAGGTAATCTTAAAGATAATTATATTCTTTTATATGATAAAAATGACATTTTAAGAGATGTGCTCCCCGTTGCTAATAAATATGTATATTCTATTGATGTTCGATTAGAAAATAATAAAAATGGAATTTGTTTGGGGACATTTGATAAAGAAAATGATTTTTTTGAGATTGAAAAAATTTATGAAGTCACTAAGGAAATAAAATTAAAACCTTTATCAATTGAAACCAAAATATTGGACTGTCCTATACCTGCTGATTACAATACTGAGGATATTGTAGGAATGGAAGATTACTTCAAATATGGCGTATTACGCAATAGAAAATAATAGTTTTAAAAAAGAATTAGTTTTAAATATTTTTATAGAAAATCAACATAAAAATCCTGAATAATGATATACCAATTTATTGCGACTAAATGATATATAATTATTCAGGATTTTTTTACTATGGATTGCCGTGCATAATATGCGTGATAATAAAAAAATATTCTGGCAAAAATTGTTAATATTCATAGTAAGTTATCAATTAAAAATCCACCTAAAATAAAGAAGAAATAAATTCACTATTATCTGAAATCAGGTATATACTCTCCATAAATTCTGAAAACCGCACTCATATACTGCACCCGTTATTTTATACGGGCGTTAAGTATGGAGGGAAACATTGTAAAAAATAAACAAGGAATATTGGCAATGAGATTGATAATAGTATGTTTCACCATCCTATTTATGATAGGTTGTAATCAAATGGCGAATAGCCAACCGATTAATAAAAATAAAAAAGACGATCTTATTACCCAAATTATGCAAGCTCCACTTGCCAGCCCGCCAATTGGTGATAAACATGTTTTATATCCTTTTGCCACACATTGGCAACATGCAGAAACAGAAAATGAACGTTCGGGGAGTGAAAAGGCTTTTGATGAATTGGCCGGAAATTTAGATAAGCAGTCCCAATCAGAACAATCCTATAAGATCACTTTAACCCAAGAAAATTTAAAGCAGGTTGTTCAGGATTCCTATGATATCCCATTTAATATCAACGATATTTTAAAACAGAAGATTACAGTTCATGTGGAAAAAATAGCCGGCTTTCCTCAGTTTGATCTGTTTCTACTCACCACTGAGAACCTTGAGTTAGAATGCAACCATTGCGAGTATGGAAGACACCTTATTTTTCAATCCATTATATCTATCAGCTCTGATCAAATTGTGGATAAATTAGCAGCCACTTACGAATATGGAAATGATCTGGGTAGAAGCTATCGATTTTTCCATTATAACAATGGGAAAATAATTATTAGGGATCTTGGTAGTGATGAGACAGACAGTGCTGCTAATGAAAAAAGAACATACCAACTGACACCCCAAGGCAAATTCATCCGCTATTATGATACTAATGGTCCTTTTCAAAACACAGATCTTAATGATACAGAGGAAGGTTTAGTTCAAAACCATACTCGCGAGGGGGTATGGATAGAGATAACAGGCAGTAAATATGCGCCTCTAGGTATCGGTTATATTTATCTCGAATCGGAATATAAAAATGGCCTGCCTGTTGGTATTTGGAAATGTCATCAATTAGAACAACAATATAATGAACTGTATGAACCCATCTTATCCACTCGCAAAAAAGGCAAACTTTTGTACACAGAAACCTATAAAGACGGTGAGCTTGTCGAACGTAAATTTGTGGGACCATTGTTAATGGTGAAATAATTACAAAATTTTGCAGAAATAGAAAAATTTATGAAGTTAATGCTATTATCTGCCAGCTGGTTTTGATGCCGAACAGGTTGCCAAAGCTTCAGCCCAAAGTTTTTTGTTGCTGAAGCTACTGCTTATCATGCAGCTCTCGAAAGAGATCCTCAAAGTATCGCTTTACTTTTTATTTGAAAAAAATGAGCATTTTTGCTAACCCTCATTTGAACCCGAAAAAATATTAAATTGCTAGAAAAATTGATAGATGTATAAGGATGAGCGGTATACTAAAAAAATATAACATATTGATTTATAATCAAATAGAGACGTATAGATATGAGATGAAAAGGAAAGTTGGCTCCTCCAACTGGACTTGAACCAGTGACATACGGATTAACAGTCCGCCGTTCTACCGACTGAACTATGGAGGAACACTCGACGGTCAGAATATTAACGATCTATAACGATTATGTCAATCGTTAAAACACGAAATAAAACTAACTGCTCAGTGAGTAAACAAATAATACAACGCCTATGCTAAAATAAAGGGCTACGGTAAGAATAGCTAGAGTATGATTTATGAAAAAAAATATTTGTGTATTTTGTGGTGCCAGTGAAGGCAATCGTTTGGAATATCGAACAGCTGCCGAGCAACTCGGTAAAATTATAGCAAAACAAAATCGGCGATTAATTTATGGCGGAGGTAATAAAGGGCTTATGGGAATGATTGCTAATGCTGTTTTAGCTCATGGCGGTGAAGTCATCGGCATCATCCCTGAACGTTTAGTTAAAGCCGAAACTGCTCACCATGGCATTACCCGATTAGAAGTGGTCGACAATATGCATCAACGTAAAGCAAGGCTTGCAGAACTAGCTGACGGTTTTATCGCTATGCCAGGCGGTACCGGCACATTAGAAGAGGTTTTTGAGGTTTGGACTGGTATGCAAATTGGTTATCATGAAAAACCGGTGGCATTATTTGATATTGCAAACTTTTGGCAACCGATGTTGAGTTTTTTAAACCATGCAGTGCAAGAAGGGTTTATTCGGGAAAATTTTTATAACACATTAATTGTTAGTGATAACGCCGAATTAGTGCTGAAACAAATGGACGATTTCGTTCCGAAAGATTTACAACGCTGGGTAAAGAAATAAGTGAATATAAGAAAAACGCCATCATTAGATGGCGTTTTTAGTTGCATGATTATTATGCGATAGCGGTTTCCGTTGTTTGTGATTCAGGTTTTTTGATCAATGCGTAAGCAACACCGGCGATTACGGAGCCTGCAACGATTGATAATAGATATCCCCCAACAGGATTAACTACACCAGGGATTGCTAATGCAAATAATCCGCCATGTGGGGTCATTAATGTTGAACCAAATGCTAATGCCATACCACCCGTGATAGCTCCACCAATAATACAACAAGGGATAACACGTAATGGATCACGCGCAGCGAAAGGAATTGCCCCTTCAGAGATAAAGCAAAAGCCCAATACTAACGAAACTTTACCGCTTTCTTGCTCTGCTTTAGCAAATTTTTTACGGGCGATTAGCGTAGCTAATCCCATCGCTAATGGAGGTACCATTCCACCCGCCATAACTGCAGCCATAGGTGCATAAACTTGGGAGGAAATCATACCCATACCAAATGCATAAGCAACTTTATTAATTGGTCCCCCCATATCAGTACACATCATACCACCTAGTAATGCACCTAAAATAACTGCATTAGCACCATTCATTGTGCTTAACCATACAGTAATAACTTTCATTAACCATGCGATTGGTGTACCAACGACAAATTGCATGACAATCCCTGTCGCTAATGTTGCCAATAGTGGCACAATTAGAATCGGTTTTAAGGCTTCCACACTTTTTGGTAATGGTAAATATCTAGTGACCGCTAATGCGACATAACCCGCAAAATAGCCAATAATAATACCACCTAAAAATCCAGCTCCAGTTGAAACAGCAAGTAAACCACCAACAAGACCAGGCGTAAGCCCTGGTCTATCCGCAATTGAATAAGCAATATAACCAGCCAGTAATGGAACCATTAATGAGAATGCTAAATCACCAATTTGTTTTAAATGAGGTTCACCAACTAGCTCTTTTACAAGAGTTTGTTTAACAACTTCTACACCATTTTCCATAACAGTTACTGTTTTTAATACTTCTTGGAATTGACCAAAAGCAAAGGAAAGTGCGATGATCAATCCACCAGCAACCACCATTGGTAACATATAAGAAACACCAGTTAGAAGATGTTTATAAAAACTTTTCTTCTCATTGCTTGATTTAGCCGATGCTGAAGTTGATGAAGGTTGATAAACCGTTGCCTCTTCGAATGCTTTATCAAACTCTTGCGCAGTCTTTTTGAGCGCTGGGCCAGTTTTTGTTCGATACAATTTTTTACCCGCAAATTTACTTAAATCTACATCGATATCGCAAGCAGCAATCACAATGTCTGCTGAGGCGACTTCTTCTGGCGTGAGTTCGTTACCAACCCCAACTGATCCACGCGTTTCAACTTTACACCACCAACCACGTTTTTTGGCTTCTTCTTCAATCGCTTCGGCAGCCATAAAAGTATGTGCCACTCCAGTTGGACACGCTGTTACTGCAACAATACGTTTTACAGCCGTATTAGTGGTAGGAGCTGAAACACGTTGAGCTGATTGTTCAAAAACAACCGCTTTACTTTGTGCTTCTGTTAGAATTTGTTTTGGGTTAGCGAATAACGCATTAATATCTTCTACCACATAAACTTTTTTACCGATAACGGATTTATCACTAATTTCACCAGTCCCGATAGCAATAATCGCATCAGCAGAATCTGAATTATCGGTTACGTTAAAATTCAACGAATTGGCAGCCAATGCGAGTTCCGCTCTGGCTAAACGTCCATTTACAGGACCTGTATTACTACCTTCAACAATATAAATATTCATGCTAACTCCTAACCAGCATTTATTTCAATTTTGCCTAGCATATCAGTTACAGCTTGGCGATCCGAAATCCCCACACCCGCTTGTCCAACAGACAAAGCAGCAACACTTGATGCAAATACCAGGGTATCTTTAATCGATTGATTTGTTATTAATCCATACATGATTCCAGCAACCATTGAGTCACCAGCACCGACCGTACTCACTACTTGACATTTTGGTGGTTTAGCCAACCATGCTTCATGTTGAGTCACCCACAAAGCGCCTTTACTTCCTAGTGAAATCACAACATTTTCAACGCCACCTTTTACTAATTCTAACGCTGCTGTTTTAATTTCATCTAATGTCGTTAATTTACGTCCGACCCACATTTCAAGTTCTTTATCATTTGGTTTGATTAACCATGGCTTAGCTTTCAATCCAGCGACTAACGCATCTCGGCTACTGTCAAACACCACTTTTGGGCAGATCTGTTTAACTTGTTCCATCCATTGTGTAAATTTATCGAGTGATACGCCGGCAGGTAAACTGCCACTTATTGCGACCATATCAATATCTTTTAACCATTCAAGAGAACTTGTCACAAAACGTTGCCAATCATGCTCTGTAATTGTAAAGCCTGAAAAATTTAGATCCGTCACTTCGCTATTTTCTTCAGTCAATTTGACATTAATACGTGTACGGCCTTCTACAGTTTGGAATTTGTCGACTACATTTAATGAATTAAATAATAGATTAAAACCATCTCGGTTTTCTTGACCTAAAAAACCACCAACAGTTAATTTTATATCTAGATCAGACAATACTTTAGCAACATTAATCCCTTTGCCTGCGGCAAGTAAAGCATTCGTTTGAACTAAATTTACATCACCCAACTCGACTTTTGGACAAAATCCTAATAAATCATAAGCAGGATTTAAGGTGATTGTTGCAACACGATAATTCATTATTCTGTTCCCTCACCAAGTCCGCTTTCAATTGCTTTACCGATAGCATCAAGTGCTTGCTCAGCATCATCACCGACCGCAGTAAATTGCAAACGGCTGCCTTTTTTGGCTCCAAGTGCAACGATTTTCATTAAGCTGGTAGCACTTACTGGCTCCCCTTTTCCATCAAGATTCGCAACAGTTACTTTGCTATTAAACTCTTTAACCAATTTAACTAATACTGAAGATGGACGAGTATGTAAACCATTTTCGTTAGGCACGATAAATTCACGAGTTAAAGCTTGGCTTGAATCCGATGCTAATGGCGCTGATGAGTTAGCTTGTTCAGTTTGAGAATTATCGATAGTTGAAGGTAGGTCATCTGTCATCAGTAAATTGATTAATCTATCCGTGCTTGCCGATAACATTAAATCTAACTTTTCATAAAATGCTAAACGTGCAATACGATCAATAACCTCAGACATTGCATTATCAACAACTGACATCGTGATAAGTAATTTTACCGGTTTATTATCTTCATTTACGTTGCTTATTGTACGACTAATAACAATCGCATTTTTTAGATTGCCTTCTTTGCTATCGTTCAACCAAACCCCACTACCTAGATAAGTTGGTTTATTATCCAGCACATGAGTGATAAAAGCCGTATTTACAGCATTTTGTTGTTTTAAGCGTGATGCATTTAACGCTTGTAAAGTGGCTAAACTATCAGCATTGATATCCAATAAAAGTGATGATTCATTCATTGAAAATTGGCTGTTTTCTTGTTCTGTTTTTCCGGTTAAAATAGCAAGTGCTTCATCTGCTGTTTTAATGTTTTTGATTCGTTCTTCAACACCGTCAGCACCTAAAACATGCGTCAATTGACGAAGTAACTCTAAATGTTCATCAGAACTAGCGGCGATACCAATAGCGACATAAGCTTTTTCACCATCATCACCCCATTCAACACCTTCAGGAAAACAAAAAACTTGAACACCCGTCTTTTTAACTAAATGACGAGTGGTGGTAGTGCCATGTGGAATAGCAAGGCCAATACCCAGATAAGTGGCAGCTTGCGCTTCACGTTCAAGCATTCCATTTACATATCCTTCTTCGACAAAACCGGCACTAGTTAATGCTGCCGCTACTTTTTTTATCGCTTCTGTTTTATTAGTAGCGTGTTCATTTAAATGTATATCTTCTTTAACTAAATGAAACATAGAATAAATACCTCTGGGTTAAAAATATTGGGTCGACTAAAATGACTCATCTATAAATCCATTTAATGATTTTTATTGAATCGTTTCAGCAATAATGAATAAATTAAAATTATTTATCCAATAAATTATAACTATCAATAACAAATATGTGATCGAGATCTAATTTTTTGATCTTAATTTATTTATTATAAATGCAAAATAGATTTTAGACATTTTTTGTTATTTAGTTACATCATTTTGCTACCTTTAATGTAATGTATTTTTCATTAATTTTTAAGTCATGTATTTCAGCCTTCATAAAACGTTAAACATGTCCAAGCAATAATATTATAGCGTTTTTAGTAATACATCATGCAACAACCTATTTAGTGACAAGCTTCCGAGTTTTTTTATTTTTCGTATTTACTCATACGTTGACGGCTCAAACTGCCACGGTAAATTAATTGTCTTGGGATCATAGTAGTACCTGATTGATAACTTTGCTGATTCAAACAATTTTGGAGTAATGTGATAGTCAACTCCACTATTTCTTTATGATCCTGAGAAAGTGAAATCACTTTACAGGGCAAAAAATCGAGTAATTCATTATCGCCAAACGTTGCAATAGTTAATGATTCAGGTAAATGACCAAATTTTCTTAATATGGCATCAATTGTACCTTGAAGAAGTGAAAATGAAGTTGCAAAAATACCATTTGGTAATTCATGATTGTTTAACCAATGACTAAAAGCCGTATCAGCATCTTGTCGGCTATAATTATTAGCATATAAAAAATCAACATCGTTACAATTTTTTAATGTTACCGCGTTAAACCCTTCAAGACGATGCTGACTTACCGATAAATTAGGTAGAGCACCAATATAAATGACTTTGCCTTGAACAAAATGGTTAAATGTTTGGGCAAGTGCTTTCGCATCTTGTTTATCTGCACCAACAATATTTCTAAATTTTTTACTCGATAATGTTCTGTCTAATGCAAATAGAGGAATCTTAAAATTTTCCCAATCATCATAAAACGCATAGTCTGAATCCGTAACAAAAGACGATGACAGAATTAAAGCGTCCACCCTTCTTTGTTTTAAATGTGCAATGCATTCTTTTTCAATTTCTGGATTATCGTCAGAACAGGATAAAAGTAGTTGGTATCCTTCTTTTCTGACGAGTTGCTCTAAATAACTGGCAATGCGGGTATAACTACTGTTTTCTAAATCAGGGATAATAATACCAATAGTTCTTGTTTTACCTGCTCGAAGTCCTGCAGCAACAACATTAGGCTGATATTTGTGCTTTTTAACAATTGCCATCACTTTAGCAATAGTTTGATCACTTACTCGATATTTTTTCGCTTTTCCGTTTATTACGTAGCTTGCAGTCGTTCTTGACACACCAGCTAAAAGTGCAATTTCCTCTAACTTCATCACTGTTATCTCGGCAAATGGCGTGTCTTTTTTTTAGCATGGAAAGAAGGAATTAGCAAATATTAATTTACTTTAACTTGTTTATTATTTGCAATATTTTACGCTTAAATAACATACGACAATCTACATTAATAATATACAGCGATATGTTGTCCTTGGATGGTTTCAATGCTAACCGGCGTATCAAAAATATCTTCTAAAATAGCTGAATTCATAATCTGTGTTGGAGTTCCTTGATAGACCAGTTCCCCATTTTTCATCGCTAAAATATAGTCCGAATAGACTGATGCAAAATTGATATCGTGAATAACAATGACAATGGTTTTACCAAGTTCATTCGCAGCACGTCGTAACTGTTTCATCATCGAAACTGCATGCTTCATATCCAAATTATTTAACGGTTCATCAAGTAACACATATTCAGTATTTTGACAAAGCACCATCGCGACATATGCTCGTTGTCGCTGTCCGCCAGATAACTCATCTAAAAAACGATCTTTAAACTCAGTTAAATTTAAAAAATCCAATGCTCGATGAATATGCTGATAATCATCAGGATTTAAACGCCCTTTTGTATGAGGATAACGCCCGAATCCGACCAGTTCAAATACGGTAAGCCTACTGGTAAAGCGATTTTCTTGTCTTAATACCGAAAGATGAGTAGCTAATTTATCACTCGGCGTTTCAAACACATCCATGTCTTGAATTTTAACGTTTCCTTCATCAGCGTTCAAAAGTCGACTTATAATCGAAAGTAAAGTTGATTTTCCAGCGCCATTAGGTCCAATGATTGCCGTTACTCCTCCTTGTGGAATAGTGGCGGTAACATTTTTTAAAACCGAAAGGGTTTGATATTTTTTATTAATATTATCAATTTGTATCACATCGGTACCTTTTTCAATAATAAGAAGATAAACAAACAACCACCAATAAACTCTATGACGACCGTAATGGCGCCAACCATATTCAAAACATGCTCTAAAAACATTTGACCACCCACCAGAAAAATCACGCCAAGTAAAAAGGCCGTGGGAAGTAAAAATCGATGTTGGCTTGAGCGACTTATGCTATAAGCTAAATTTGCTATCATTAGACCAAAGAAGGTAAACGGCCCAACCAATGCGGTTGAAATTGCAACTAATATCGAGACTAAAAGTAAAATAATGGTCACGCTTTGATGATAATTAACGCCAAGATTAATAGCGTTATCACGTCCTAAAGCCAAAACATCAAATTGAAAACGCATTCTCCATAAAAATAGTCCGATACATATTGCAATAATGAATGAAAAAATAATTAAGATGGGATCAGCCCGAGTGAACGTAGCAAAAATTCGACTTTGCAAAACAGCAAATTCAGTTGGTGTCATTAACCGTTGTAATAAGTTTGCAAAACTGCGGAAAAGTGTGCCCAGAATAATCCCAATTAATAATACTAAATGAAGATTTTGCTTAAATTTTGTGAATAAACCTTTATATAACAATAGAGAAAATAAGATCAGTAAAAGCGATTCAACGATAAATTTGCCCATAATACCGATGTAAGGAATACCTTGCACATCGATAAAGAAAATGACAATTGTTTGAATTAAGACAAATAAAGATTCAAACCCCATTATCGACGGCGTTAATATGCGATTATGGGTCACGGTTTGAAAAAGGAGTGTGGATGTTGCAGCCGAAAAAGCAACTAATATCATCGTCAATACTATCCACATACGATGAGTCAAAATATACCTAATATTCCCTTTTAGATTAAAGGTCATAAAAAAGATGATACAAATAAGCGCTATACTCAATAATAGCCAAACTCTTTTTTGACTGGAAAGATAGTGTTTTGAACTAACTAGCATGTTTTTTTCGACTTAATAATATTAAAAAGATTACGGCACCGACAATACCAAGAATAACACTGACAGGGATTTCAAATGGATAGCGAATTAAACGTCCAATAATATCGCAAATTAATACCAATCCCCCACCGAATAAACAGACCCAAGGAATGGTTTTACGCACATTATCACCGAATAACAAGCTGACAATGTTGGGGACGATTAATCCTAAAAAAGGTAATACACCAACCACCACAACTACAATACCGCCAATCAATGCTATGACAATTAGTCCAATTATTATGACTCGACGATAATTAAGTCCCACATTAACCGAAAAATCTCGACCTAACCCCACGACTGTAAACTGATCTGCACTCCAGCATGCTACCAATGTCAAACCACAAACTAGCCACAATAGTTCATAACGACCTTGTAAAATCCCAGAAAAATCACCTGATTGCCATCCATAAAGCGATTGCAATAGATCATAATACATGGCATAAAATGTGGTTACAGCACTGATTATCGCACCTAGCATAATCCCAATAAGTGGAACCATTAGTGCTGATTTGAGAACAATTTTATGGGATATTATCATAAAAATAATCGTACCCATCATCGCAAATAAACTTGCAACCACCATTTTGATCATGACACTTTGTTCGGGCGCTAATACCATCATGATGAGTAAACCAAGACTAGCTGATTGGGTGGTGCCAACAAGGGTAGGCTCCACAAAGCGGTTTTGTGTTAATAACTGCATCACTAAGCCAGCAACGCTCATTGCACTACCCGCTAACAATAACGCTAACGTTCTTGGCAAACGACTGACAAAAAAGATCTGCTGCATATTTGTATTGGTGAAAAGTTCATGTAAATTGACATGCCCTGCACCAATAAACAAACTTATTGCAGTCAAAATTAATAAAATAATGATGCCTGCAATAAAATATAACGACAACTTCATGTTTTTTTATTGATTAGTCGATGATTCTTGTAGTGCTTCTGCTATTTGATCCATTAAACGACTATACGTTTGAATCCCGCCTGCGATATACATCGATGTTGAATCAAGATAAACAATATGATTGTGCTGCCATGCTGCCGTTTTTTGAATTAATTCATTATTTAATACTTGTTGTGCTGATTGGGCTTCTTTATTACCAATGGCATTATCTCTATCTAACACAAATATCCATTCGGGATTAGTACTTAAAATGAATTCAGAAGTAACACTATTCCCATGACGACCGGCTTCTTGGAAAGTGGTTGCTGGCTGGAAACCTAACACATCAAAAACAAATCCAAAACGTGATTTAGGGCCATATGCAGACATTTTCCCACCGTTAATCATAATCACTAATGCTGAACCGGCTGTACTGGTTTTCGATTTTAGTTGGTCAATTTTTTGATTAAAGTCTTCAATCAATTTAGATGCTTCTTTCTCTTTTTCAAAAATCCAACCTAATTGACGAGTTCGCTCAGTTAAACTCGCTAAGAAGTTATTGGAATCAATATCTAAGGAGATTGTTTCTGCTAATTTTTCCAACTTTGGATAGGCATCTGTTGCTCGTCCACCTGCTATAATTAAGTCAGGATTGATAGAGCTAAGTACTTCGTAATTTGGCTCAAACAAAGTCCCAATGTTAGTATAGGACTTATCACTATATTTAGATAAGAAATCAGGTAAATGGACATTTGATTGTGGTACAGCTGAGACTGGAATATTCAATGCATCAATAATATCAAGAGTTGCAATGTTAAAAACAGCTACTTTTTTGGGAACATACCCAAAAAGTGCTTCGCCTTGAGCGTGTTTAATTACCAGAGCATCTTTCTTAATATCAGAATAATCTGGTTTTTGGTTATTCTTATTATTATCACACCCAACAACTAACAGCAATACAGCAAACAGCACTGTAATTTTAACTTTGATAAATGAATACATATGAACTCCTAATTATTGTTCAGATAAAAATAACACAAATATAAATAATTCTCATTTGCATTAAATTGTATCTAAAAACAACTCAGTGTTCAATAAACTTTAAAGAATATCTAAAGTCAGTGTTAAATGATTAGAAAACGTTTCTTTACATAGCGTTATGTCAAAATTTTATAGATTAATTAGCCAATATCACTGTCATTTTTATTTGAAAACTCTTTTAACTTTCTGGTTAAAGTATTACGCCCCCACCCTAATAAATTTGCTGCTTCTTGTTTATGTCCTCGGGTAAAATTAAGTGCGCAATTTAATAAAATACGCTCTACTTCTGTCACTGCCTCAGTTAAAATGCTCGATTTTCCTGCGACAAGCGATTGTTTAGCCCATTGTTCCAGTAAAAATTGCCAATCCATTGCAACTTGAGAGTCGTTTAATGTCAAACTTATATCATTACGACCAACCAAAATTTTAGGCATCGGAAATTGTAATAGCTCTGGTGGTAGATCTTGCACTAAAATTTCTTTACTAGAAGACATGACTGTCACCCAACGACAGGTATTTTCAAGCTGTCTTACATTGCCCGGCCAATTAAATTTACATAGAACACTCATCGCTTCGGGACTAAAAACTTTACTTTCAACGCCTAACTCTTTAGCCGTGGTATATAAAAAATGCTCTGCAAGTTTCGGAATATCTTGAGCACGATCACGTAATGGAGGCAATAAAATACGGATTACATTTAAGCGATGAAACAAATCATCCCGAAATTTGCCTTCGCGCACTCTTGCTTCTAAATCTTGATGCGTTGCGGCAATAATTCTGACATCAACTTTTACAGGGGAATAACCACCAATACGATAAAATTGTCCATCGGCAAGGACTCGAAGTAACCGTGTTTGAACATCAAGAGGCATATCACCGATTTCATCTAAAAATAAAGTTCCACCATTAGCCTGTTCAAATCGTCCATGCCTGATTTGTGCAGCCCCAGTAAACGCCCCTTTTTCGTGTCCAAACAGTTCCGATTCAATCAGATCTTTGGGAATCGCTGCCATATTAAGTGCGATAAAAGGTGAATGTGATCGAGGGCTATAAGTATGCAACGCTTTTGCGACTAACTCTTTACCTGTACCTGATTCACCATTAATCAGCACACTAATAGAAGATTTTGATAAGCGTCCAATAATCCGAAATACCTCTTGCATTGAAGGTGCTTCACCTATAATGCCTGTTGATGCTTTTGCTGTAACATGAGTACGCTGATGATTTGGTACTTGTAAATGTTGAGACTGTGCAATAGCACGTTCAACAAGTTGAATCATTTCATCCACATCAAAGGGTTTGGGAATATAATCAAAAGCGCCTTTTTGGTAAGCATTGACAGCAGCATCTAGATCAGAATGCGCTGTCATAATAATGACAGGCAAATGGGGGAATTGTGCTTTGATATAATTAAGTAATGATAGACCATCGATGCCAGGCATTTTAATATCAGAAATTAGTACAGCTGGTTTGGATAGTTGATTAGTCAAAGCTTCGATCACATCTTGACCGTTTGCAAAACTAATACAATTAAAATGCGCATTGGTAAGTGCTTTTTCTAATACCCAACGAATTGAACTATCATCATCAACAACCCAAACATTCATTTTAAATTACCTCATTGTTTGATTGGCAAATAGACAGAAAATTCAGTGTGTCCAGGCCAACTATTGAATTCAATTTTACCATGATGTTGATCAACAATATTATGTGCAATAGAAAGACCGATTCCTGTCCCACCTTCATAACCGCTTACCATAGGATAAAAAAGTGTATCTTGAATATGAACAGGTACCCCCGGTCCATTATCTTCAATATCAATACGTGCACATAGTCGATAACGTTGTCCATGCAATGTAACTTGAAAGGCAGTTCTCGTTCTGATTGTTATCGTACCTGTTTTCGTACCAATAGCCTGTAAAGCATTTCGCACAATATTTAAAATAACTTGTTCGATCTGCTCTGAATCATGGATAAATTCTGGCAAACTTGGATCATAATCCCGTAAAATAGTCACATTTAATGGTTTTTCGATGCACAATAACGCATAGGTTCGCTCAATCGCTTGATGAATATTTTGTACTTTTTGGTGCAAGCGTTGCTGTGGTCCCAATAACCTATCTACTAGATTTCTTAATCTATCTGCTTGTTCAATAATAATCTGCGTATAATCTTGCAACTCATTTTTTGGTAATTCTCGTGATAATAATTGTGCAGCACCTCGAAGCCCACCTAATGGGTTTTTAATTTCATGTGCTAGCCCTCGCACAAGTTCACGAGCAGCACTTTGTTGAGCTTGTTGTAACTGTTCTTGGCTTAACCGTTTATGATTATTTAAAGGCGCCATTTCAATTAAGATCTGTTCATTACTTAAGGGTTGTGCCGTTAACGATAAGATATGCAATTCATTATTCACCACCAAATTCACTTCAGTATCCGTAAAACCTTGATTTTTGGATAACGAACTTTGCATTAACTCGAAATCTAAAGAATGGTAACTCAATAAATCAGGAAGATAACTATCTAATAACTTTTTGGGACTTTGTGCTAATAGCTGTTGGGCAGCGGTATTGGCGTAAACAATATTGAGATTTTTATCAAGTAATAAAATACTTGTAATCATCGAGTTGAGAACAAGATCAGCATCAGATTCACTATCAAATGTCATCGTCGATATTCCGTCCTCATTAAAATCCACCGTTTTACACGGTGGATTAACTGTTTAAATTTTAGATAAATCTATAAACTATAGTAAAGTTCAAATTCAACTGGATGTGGTGTCATACGTACACGATCAACGTCTTGACGTTTTAAATCAATATACGCATCAATCGTATCATTAGTGAAGACATTACCACGCGTTAAGAAGTCACGATCAGCATCTAATGCATTAAGCGCTTCTTCAAGTGAACCGGCCACTTGTGGAATTAATTTAGATTCTTCCGGTGGTAAATCATATAAGTTTTTATCCATTGCATCGCCAGGATGAATTTTGTTAATAATACCATCTAAACCAGCCATTAACTGCGCAGCAAATGATAAATATGGATTACCTGCTGGATCAGGGAAACGAACTTCAATACGGCGTGCTTTCGGGCTAGTCACAACAGGAATACGAATTGAAGCAGAACGGTTACGAGCAGAATACGCAAGCATAACAGGCGCTTCATAACCCGGTACTAAACGTTTATATGAGTTAGTTGCAGGGTTAGTAAATGCATTGATAGCTTTAGCATGTTTAATAATACCGCCGATATAGAATAATGCCATTTCAGAAAGCCCTGCATATTTATCACCGGCAAATAAGTTAACTCCATCTTTAGCTAAAGATTGATGGCAGTGCATGCCTGAACCATTATCGCCAAACATCGGTTTCGGCATAAATGTCGCTGTTTTACCATAAATATGCGCTACATTTTGCACAACATATTTATAAATTTGAACTTCATCCGCTTTTTTAGTTAATGTATTGAAACGACAAGCAATTTCATTTTGTCCTGCAGTTGCCACTTCATGGTGATGAGCTTCAACCACTAAACCAAGTTGTTCCATAATTAAACACATCTCTGAGCGGATATCTTGCGATGAATCAACCGGAGGAAGTGGGAAGTAACCGCCTTTTACGCCTGGGCGATGACCTTTGTTACCTTCTTCATATTTTGTGCCTGAATTCCAAGCGGCTTCAATATCATCAATATGAACAAAACTACCTGACATCGGTGAACCAAAACGAACATCATCAAATAAAAAGAATTCGGGTTCTGGTCCAAAAATAACGGTATCAGCAATGCCTGAAGATTTTAAAAACTCTTCAGCACGTTTTGCGATTGAACGTGGATCACGATCATAACCTTGTAATGTTGCAGGTTCGAGTACATCACAACGGAGATTTAATGTTACATCTTCAAAAAATGGATCAATAACGGCACTTGAAGCATCAGGCATTAATACCATATCCGATTCATTAATCCCTTTCCAACCAGCAATTGATGAACCGTCAAACATTTTACCGTCTTCAAAAAAGTCAGCATCAATTTGACTAACGGGTATCGTAACGTGTTGCTCTTTACCTTTGGTATCAGTAAAACGCAAATCAACAAATTTAACATCATTTTCTTTAATTAGTGTTAATACTTTTTGTATAGACATGTATCTTCTCCGTTGAGGACAAATAATTGTTCAGTTCGTAAGGCATTCTTGCCAAGTTATTTTCTTTTATGCAAATATGATGCCAAGTTTTAAGTCACGTTTTTCTAGTGAATTTACGGGTTAAATAGTAACACAAATAGCATTAATGCACCAAAATAATGCATAAAAACACTTAGAATGCACCAATAAAAGGCGTTGCATATTTATTTTTGCTAAAAAGAAGTCGTTCACGCATTCAATCATCCTTGTAATAATTAAAATCTCAATAAGAATCTTCTCAATTTAACGCTCGATAATTAGGGGAACACAAGATTTTCTTATAGGTACTGTATTTCAGTGCATAATATCGCTATAATCTCTTCTTATATTGAAAAACTAGGTAATTATAAAAGTATGGACTTTATTACACTCGAAATTATACCTTTTGTTAAAAATCATATTTTACTTTCTTTAGGTTGGATTGTACTTTTTATTGCAATCATTGTATTAACCATCAAAAGTAAGTTATCAAAAGTTAAAATCATTAATAATGCTCAAGCAATCAATCTGATTAATAAACAAAATGCTAAAATCATTGATTTGCGATCAGCTGATAGTTTCAAAAAGGGGCATATTACCGATTCCCTGAATATACTCCCCATTGATATCAAAAATGCGAGTGAAAATTCTATTGAAAAACATAAAGAAAATTTTGTTATCTTGATTGATGATAATGGTCTGTCATCAGTCGGCATCGGTGAAATACTTGTTAAACAAGGTTTCTTGAATGTTTTTGCATTAAAAGATGGCATTGCAGGATGGAATGGCGAAAATTTACCATTAGTTAGAAAATAAAACTATATTAAAATAAGGTTAGATCATGACAGAACAAAACAATACACAACAACCAGAAACACAATTTGCAATTCAACGTATTTATACAAAAGATGTTTCATTTGAAACCAATAATGTACCTGAAGTTTTTACCAAACAATTTCAACCAGCCATGAATGTTGAATTGAATACATCATCTCAATCCTTAAATGATGATGTTTATGAAGTCGCATTACGCATTACAGTAACAATGAAGTCACAAGACGAAGTTGCCTATATTTGTGAAGTAACGCAAGCAGGTATTTTTTCACTCGTTGGATTCAATGATGCACAGTTACAATACTGTTTAGGTGCTTACTGTCCGAATATTTTATTCCCGTATGCACGAGAAACAATTTCTAACTTAGTCATTAAAGGTTCTTTCCCACCAGTTAATTTAGAACCGGTTAACTTTGACGTGTTATTTATGAACTATCTTCAACAGCAACAACAATCAGTTGAAGAAGAATCAACAGAAACATTACAATAATCATTGTGATTTAATCTAGAACGATAAATCTAACGGTTAATTATGGAAAAACATGCTGTTGTCACAGTAATCGGTGCAGGTTCTTACGGAACCTCTTTAGCTATTTTACTTGCACGTAATGGTCATCAAACATTATTGTGGGGACATAATTCACACAAAATGATGGCTTTACAGCATGACAGGCAAAATAAACAATTTTTGCCTGATATTCCTTTTCCTGAATTACTGCACATTGAAAGTGATCTGCAAACAGCTGTTTCAGCGTCACCAATCTTACTCATAGTGGTACCTAGCCATGCTTTTGGTACTATTTTAAAGCAAATAAAACCCTATTTACGCAAAGATAGTAAAATTGTTTGGGCAACCAAAGGACTTGAGGTCAATACCGGACGTTTATTGCAAGATGTCGCCAGAGAAATTTTAGGCAATCAAATCCCCCTAGCTGTCATTTCAGGCCCTACTTTTGCTAAAGAAGTTGCCTCAGGTTTGCCAACGGCGGTAACCGTTGCTTCAACGGATGATGATTTTTTAACTGAGTTACAAAATTTATTTCATTGTAGTAAAAGTTTTCGGGTCTATAGCAGTAAAGATTTTATTGGGGTGCAACTTGGTGGCGCCATTAAAAATGTGATTGCGATAGGAGCAGGATTGTCTGATGGGCTGGGTTTTGGTGCGAATGCAAGAACAGCGTTAATCACACGTGGACTGGCTGAAATGATGCGATTGGGCGAAGCGCTTGGTGCAGATCCTGCAACGTTTATGGGCATGGCTGGACTTGGTGATCTTGTATTAACCTGTACGGATAATCAATCACGAAATCGACGTTTCGGTATTTTGCTGGGACAAAATAAATCTATTCAAGAAGCACAAGATATTATCGCACAAGTTGTCGAAGGATTTAAAAATACTAAAGAAGTTTGGACACTTGCAAAACAATATCATGTGGATATGCCAATCACTGAACAAATTTATAAAGTACTATACGAGCATAAAGATCCTAAACAAGCGGCAATGACCTTACTCGGACGATCACAGAAAGAAGAACTAAAAAGTTAATTTTTAATACCGTTATATCATCACTTTGTATTAACGCTATTAAATAACGTTGTAATTAAAATGAGCTATTCTTTCTAATCTTTAGCTTATATAGTTGTTCCAATACCCTTTTCTTTTGCTTTTAGATAAATATCATATCCAACATAAACATCGAGAACGGCTGTTCCCACCGTTTTAAATAAAGTGATTTGCTCATCGTTTTGGCGACATTTTTGCGAATCAGTAACTAATTCACCCAACTCAAAAAAATCATTTTTTGATACACGTTTCTGGTTAATTGGATCAATAATATCCCCTGCTTCGGCAAAAACGCCCTCTTTAGTATCAAGTACACGAATGTCCGCTTTTTCAACAATATTACTTGGTATTTCATGCATTTCAGGGGTATATGCGCCCACACCATTAATATGAGTACCAGGCTTAACGATATCACCATTAAATGTGACCACTTTAGATGTTGTCACTGAGGTGATAATATCTGCTTGACCAATGTCTTCATCAAAATTTTGCGAAAAATAGAGATTGGCTGAAAAATGTGAAAAGTGTTTTTTCATCGCTTCCGTAAATTGTTTCGCTTTTTGTTCATCGATATCGTAAATAGCTACATCAGTAAGATCCCGAACGGTTAACATGGCTTCTAATTGTGATACTGCCTGACCTCCTGTTCCAATTAATACTGCTCGTCGAGCATTTTTTCTTGCTAAAAGATCGGTTGCCGCACCTTGTACCGCCCCTGTACGAAGTTGAGTTACAAAAGTACCATCTAAAATGGCACAAACTTCCCCAGTTAAAGGATCTAACATCATCACTTGCGCTGGTACGGAGGGTTTACCCAATTTAGGATTATCCGGAAATACAGACACAATTTTAATGCCAACAATATCCTTACCTTTTATATGCGCGGGCATAAATAAACTTTGCCCTTTCTGCATATCAAAATTGATACGTAAAGGCACTTCACTATCTCCTTGGGTATAGATTTTTAAAGCTTGTTTATCTGCCTCAATGGCATCTTTCATACTATAAACATGTTGAATATCATTTGCGGATAAAATTAACATTTTCACTCCAGACCTTTTTTTATGATTTATTTTACGTTTTTTATAGGCATTGTCTAACTTTTAGATAACTAACCAAAGAAAATCATTAATCATGTTCAGATTATTCATAATAAATTCAAAATAAACAACATATCTTGTGTATTTCCTCTATTTTCACTATTATGACAAGGTGCAATTTTGCACGGAAATTGAGAATTAAGATGTTATTCAATATATTAAGGGTTATTTTAAAGTTTCTTTTTCATGTCAAAATTTATGGTAACCTAAAAAACTTAAAGCAAGAAAGATTGCTTATCACTCCTAACCATGTTTCCTTTCTTGATGGTCTTCTAATCGGTGTTTTCTTACCTGTTAGACCCGTGTTTGCCATTTATTCAGGTTATATTGATCACTGGTTAGTTCGTTTAGCAAAACGGTACGTGGATTTTGTGCCGATGGATCCGATTAATCCTATGGCGATTAAACGCTTAGTACGCGAAATTGAAAAAGGACGTCCGATAGTCATATTCCCTGAAGGAAGAATCACCGTAACAGGGTCATTAATGAAAATTTATGATGGAGCGGCTTTTGTAGCGGCTCGATCGAAAGCAACGATTGTACCAGTCTGGATTGAAGGAGCAGAGTTCACATTAACTAGCCGCCTAAAAGGACTGTTTAAACGTCGCTTATTTCCTAAAATAACGATTCATGTACTTGAACCGACCACAATTCCAATGCCAAATGTGCCTAAAGCAAAAGACAAACGCTATATAGCGGGTGAAAAATTGCATCAAATCATGATGAATGCTCGTCTAGCAAGCCGTCCTAAATTAACACTATTTGAAGCATTACTTGAAGCACAAGTTCGCTACGGGACAAAATCAAGAACAGTACAAGACCCGACAACGTCCGAATTATCTTATCGTAATTTACTTAAGCAAATTATTGGTGTAAGTTGCATTATCGAAAAAATTACCGAGAAAAAAGAACGAGTGGGTGTTTTACTCCCCAATGCCACAATCACCGTTGCGACTATTTTCGGTTTATTAGTGAAAAACCGAGTACCTGCCATGCTTAATTATACTGCTGGTACAAAGGGATTAACCTGTGCAATTACTGCCGCCGAAATTAAATCCATTGTCACGTCGCGTAAATTTATTCAAAAAGGTAAACTCGATTATCTCTTAGATGAGATCAAAGGCATTAAGTGGTATTTTTTGGAAGATTTACGTAGTAGTTTGACCTTAAAAGATAAGCTCTATGTAGCAGTGAATCAATATATTCCACGTTTTGTTGAATGTAATCAAACGAGTGATGATGAAGCACTTGTTCTTTTTACATCAGGCTCTGAGGGTAACCCTAAAGGGGTTGTGCATACGCATGGTAGTCTACTTGCTAATGTTGAACAAATTCGTTCGGTCATTGATCCTACTCCAGCCGATCGATTTATGTCTGCGTTACCGTTGTTCCATGCTTTTGGTATCACGGCTGGTTTATTTTTACCGCTTTTTTCAGGTAGTCGTACATTTTTATATCCAAACCCATTACACTATCGAATGGTACCAGAAATTATTTATGACCAAAATTGTACCGTTCTATTTGGTACACCAACTTTTTTAGCTAACTATGCTCGCTATGCCCACCCATTTGATTTTATGCGTTTACGCTATGTGGTAGCTGGCGCTGAAAAATTATCAGAACCAGTACGAGAACTATGGAAAGATAAATATGGCATTCGTATTTTAGAAGGTTATGGCGTCACCGAATGTGCACCGGTCGTTGCCCTCAATGTACCTATGGCATTTAAAAATGGCACAGTTGGTCGTTTATTGCCGGGGATGACTTCACGGTTAATTCATATACCTGGCATTAGTGAGGGAGGAGAGTTACAAGTTAAAGGGCCAAACGTGATGAAAGGTTATTTGCGCGTTGAAAATCCAGGCACCCTTGAACCACCTGTCGCCATAGATGAAAACGGTGAAGCTGAACAGGGTTGGTACGATACCGGTGATATCGTTTCAATTGATGATGAAGGTTTTATCACCATTAAAGGACGACTAAAACGATTTGCCAAAATAGCAGGTGAAATGGTCTCTTTAGAGAGTGTAGAGGCACTCGCTAAAAAAGTGGATCCCGATGCAATGCATGGTGCAACAGTAAAAGCTGATGCAGCAAAAGGGGAAGCAATTGTACTTTTCACAACTTCAACCAAGTTAGATCGTGAACAACTAAGTCAAACAGCACAAGAACTTGGTATTCCTGCTTTAGCCGTTCCTCGTGATATTCGTGTTGTTAAAGAACTTCCACTTCTTGGGACAGGAAAAATAGACTTTATCACACTTCGAAAAATGGCTGACGAATAGCATAAGGATATCACATGAACCACAATTCACTATTAAGCAAAGGCATGGTGGCAACCATGCTGGCGCAATTCTTTTCGGCATTTGCAGATAATGCAATATTCTTTGCTATTCTTGCCTATATCAGAAAACTTCAGTACCCAGAATGGAGTGAGTCAGCACTACAAATCGGTTTTGTGATTCCTTTTATCATCCTTTCTCCTTTTGTTGGTCAATTTGCAGACTGTATGTCTAAAGGAAAAGTCATGATGATTTCAAATGGTATGAAGCTATTAGGCGCAGCCTGTATCTGTCTTAATTTCAACCCTTTTATTGGCTATTTTTTAGTAGGAGTTGGTGCAGCGGGTTATTCGCCTGCTAAATATGGCATTTTAGGCGAACTGACTTCAGGTAATAATTTAGTCAAAGCGAATGGATTGATAGAAGCATCCACTATTGCGGCTATTTTACTGGGTTCACTTGCTGGCGGACATCTTGCCGATATGAATGTCAGTGCGTCCTTACTTGCATGTGTATTAATGTATGGTTTTGCTGTTATTGCTAATATTTTTATTCCTAAACTCCCTGCTGCCAGAAAAGATATTCAATGGAATATAAAGGGTATGATAAAAGATTTTAGTAAAACCGTTCACATTATTCTCAATAATAAACTTGTTTTATATACTTTATTAGGCACAAGTCTATTCTGGGGGGCGGGAGTTACCTTACGATTTTTATTAATCCTTTGGGTACCAGCTGTTTTAAATATTACTGATATCGCAACACCAACAAATCTAAATGCAGTCGTTGCTATCGGCATTGTTATTGGAGCAGGATTAGCCAGCTTACTGATCTCAATCAATAATACGTTACGTTGCATTCCGGCAGGTATTATGATGGGCATTGCCGTTATCGCATTCACTTTACAAAGCAACCTTATTGCTTGTTATGTATTATTAATTGTTATTGGTGCGTTAGGCGGATTCTTTTTAGTACCCTTAAATGCATTAATTCAAAAAACGGGTAAAGATCTCGTTGGTGCAGGCAGTGTCATTTCCGTACAAAATTTAAGTGAATATACTACAATGATGGTTATGTTGGGTCTTTATACTGTTGCTGTATCTTTTAAGATTTCGATAATAACAATTGGCGTTAGTTTCGGCGCTTTATTTGCAATTATCATCTTTTTACTGTGGCGAGGATTAAAAAAGTATGCAACCAATAAATCTATCAAAAATGTTAACTGAAAGTCGTAATCCATACAGCGAAAAAATTGATAGCTGTTCGACGATCGATATACTCAAAATCATCAATAATGAAGATAAGCATGTTGCCGTTGCTGTTGAAAAAGAGTTAGCAAATATCGCTAAAGCAGTGGATGTGATTAGTCAAACTTTTTTAAATCACGGTCGTTTAATTTATCTCGGTGCCGGCACTTCAGGTCGGCTTGGTATTTTAGATGCAAGTGAATGCCCACCCACCTATGGCACCCCTCCTCAACAAGTCATCGGATTGATTGCTGGTGGTCAAACGGCAATTTTTAAAGCCGTTGAAAATGCCGAAGATAATCCTGAATTAGCAATAACTGATTTGAAAAATATTCACTTTTCAGCCAATGATATTTTAGTTGGTATTGCCGCAAGTGGTCGCACTCCCTACGTTATAGGTGGTATGCAATTTGCTAAATCAATTGGCGCAACAGTGATAAGTTTATGCTGTAACCCCAATGCCCCTATGATTGATCTGGCAGACGTCGCCATCACACCAATTGTAGGAGCTGAAGTGATAACGGGTTCATCAAGAATGAAAGCCGGAACAGCACAAAAACTTGTCCTTAATATGTTAACCACCGCTAGCATGATCAAAATTGGTAAAGTTTACGGTAATTTAATGGTCGATGTCGAAGCCACTAATGCTAAATTAATTGAGCGACAAATATCCATTGTCATGCAAGCAACTGAATGTGACCGCCAAACGGCAATGTTAGCGCTTAAACAGAGTGATAGACACTGTAAAACAGCTATTTTAATGATTCTCGGTCACTTTGATGTTAATCAAGCAAAAAAATTATTATCAGAAAATAATGGTTTTATCAGAAAAGCACTATCGGCGAGTTGATAAGATAATTATAGAAAAAATAAACATAAATGGTCTGTTTTTATGATCTATGTCTAATTTTCAAATTAGGATTATTGACAATCTATTACATAATAGAGAAATATAAAAACTGTACCATTTATTTAAACAGAATATTACAGGCATAACAGTGCACTGAGATAATTATAATAATATGATTTAGTAAGATTAAGCGTAAATTCATCACTTCTTTCATGGATGTATACACTTCTCGCTAATTTCTGATATTAATTTTTTATTCAATTTTTGAAAGACACACAAGGACATTGTATGAGGAAATCACTATTTCATATCGCTATACTTGGTATTTTCATCCTATCAACGCCAATGGTTGTCTATAGTCAAAATCATCAGCTTTTAACAAATTCCAATTTATCAACGATATCCACTATCTCGGATCCTACTTTGATAAAAACCCAATTTGGATTAGTTAAAGGTCAACTCGACAACATCAACAACGTTCTCGTGTGGACAGGCATACCTTATGCGAAAGCACCCTCAGGGGAGCTAAGATGGAAAAAACCGATTGACCCTGAACCATGGGAAGGTATATTTGATGCAACTCAAGCAAGTCCTATCGCATTTCAGCTCAATGAAAATAACATCATTGGTTCAGATAATAGTTTAAATCTCAATATCTATCGACCGAATAATAATAAAAAAAATTTACCAGTTCTCGTTTATATTCACGGTGGAAACAACCAAATCGGAAAAGCAGAAGAGATGACTGGCAACGGCATGGTAACCGATCTGGATGCAATTTTTATCTCAATCAATTATCGTTTGGGGCCACTCGGATTTAATCCGCTTCCTGCCTTGCAAACGGGTGATAAACTCGAAGATTCGGGTAACTATGCGTTATTGGATATGGCAAAATCATTGGATTGGATTAAAGACAATATTACCTATTTTGGCGGAAATCCTAACAATATCACTGTCTCTGGTTTTTCAGCGGGTGGGCGAGATGTGATGGCGATGTTAATCTCACCTATTTTTAAAGATAAATTTCAAAAAGCGATCTCTTTTAGTGGTGGTATGACCATTGCAAATAAAGAGGATAGCATTAAAGTCTTTGCCAAAGCTATAGCCCCACTTGCTGTTGAAGATAAAATAAAGCCAACTGAAGAACAAGCTTATCATTGGCTGTTAACCAATCATCCCGATGTCAAAGCATATTTGTATAGCCTATCTTCTGAAAGATTGGTTTCACTGATGAATAATGCCGGAATCAGAATGAGTGTCTTTCCGCATTTATATAACGACGGCTATGTGATCCCCAAAGAAGGGTTTAATACGCATCAATATCATTCTGTGCCATTGATCATGCTGACCGGTACGGGTGAATTTTCATTATTCGCAAAATCTTCAGCTTATTTTAGTGCGTCCTTTAATCATGGTATACCAAGTGGACAAACACTAACAGCATTTCAATTCGCCAATAAATATGGCGGAAAATTATATGATTTATTTAACGTTTCAGACTCAGCCCAAAAAATGGCACCTTTTTATAAAGCAAAAATTTATGGTATGGAAATACAATATGGCGAAGATCAAAATATTGTAGGCTTGCCAATGGGATTATATGGTGCTTTTCATGGTGTTTTTTTACCACTGATGGATCCGTATTCAGAAAATTATAACGGGTTAATAGCAAATGCCTATAAAACTCAAGGCGCTAAACAACTCAGTAAGATTTATAAAAAATATATTCATAATTTTATTTATAACGGCGATCCTAATGGTGACGATTTAGTTTATTGGAATAATTGGTCAACAACAAATAATTATGCGGATAAGGGACTACTCTATATCAATGCCGACAAAGAAAAAGCTATAGTTTATATGGGAAGACAACATTTTTCTTACCGTGATGTGCTTGATGAAATGGATAAAGACCAATCTATCCCACCAGAAATAAAAAAAACGCTAATATCTGAGGTATTAAATGGGCGGTGGTTTAGTCATGAACTTGATCTTAGATATCATAATAAGTCATTATGGTTAAAATAACTAATCTTAATGAATAAGATTATCGATCTTATTGTTCTGTCAAGAAGTTGAAATTTGTCAATGAGTAAACTTTATCACCCAATGACACAACACAATTATCTGATAAAAGACTTTAACTTTTTTATGATTAAACATTTTGTATTTTATGAAGGACAACAGATTATTTATACAAAAAGCTATTTACAAAATGGGGATTTATTTCAATAATTCTATTCGAAATAAAACTTATATTGGTTCGTTAATATCACGAATTTCAGCCCTATTTAAAGTTACAGACTATATTATTTATAGTTAATTTTTAATATCAATTTTTGATAAAAATTTATGACATTTATATTATGAATATAATATAAAAATTGGGAGGTAGTTGTATGGTAGGAATTATTCTAGCAACTCATGGTGAGTTTGCAGAAGGGATTCTACAATCTGGGTCAATGATTTTTGGAGAGCAAGAAAACGTGCAAGCCGTAACCTTGCATCCGAGTGATAGCCCTGAAAGTTTAAAAGAACGAATGTTAGCCGCAATAGCAACATTCGACGATCAAAATGAAGTACTTTTTTTAGTTGATTTATGGGGTGGCACGCCATTTAATCAAGCAAATAATCTATGTGGTGAGCACCCCAATTGGGCAATTGTTGCAGGTTTAAATCTACCGATGCTTATTGAAGCTTATTCATCTCGTTTTTCAATGGAAACAGCTAAAGAAATTGCCGTTGCAATCTTAGAATCAGCAAAAGAAGGAATTAAAGCAACAGTTGAAGCACCGGCTGCAAGCACCACTGCTACTCAACAAACAAATACCATACCTGAAGGCACCGTTCTAGGTGATGGTAAAATGAAAATTGTCTTGGCTCGGGTTGACTCTCGTTTATTACATGGTCAAGTCGCCACCGCTTGGACAAAATCAACCAATCCTAATCGTATCATCGTGGTATCGGATTCAGTATCGAAAGATGAATTAAGAAAAAAACTGATCGAAGAAGCCGCGCCTCCGGGGGTAAAAGCAAATGTCGTGCCGATTAAAAAAATCATCGAAGTTTCGCGCGATCCACGATTTGGCAATACTAAAGCATTGTTACTATTCGAAAACCCACAAGATGTATTACGAACTATTGAAGGCGGGGTCGACATTGATACCCTTAATATTGGCTCAATGGCGCACTCTGTCGGTAAAGTAATGGTAAATAAAGTGCTTTCAATGAATGCGGATGATGTAGAAACATTTGAAAAATTAAAAGAAAAACACGTTAAATTTGATGTTCGCAAAGTACCTAATGATTCTAATAGTAATATGGATGAATTGTTGAAAAAAGCGAAAGAAGAATTAGCAGCACAAAAGAATTAGGACTTATACAAGAGGTTATATTATGACATTATCAATTGTTGCTATCATTTTAGTGATAGTTATTGCCTTTCTGGCAGGAATGGAAGGTATTTTAGATCAGTTTCAATTTCATCAACCGTTAGTTGCCTGTTCATTAATTGGTTTGGTGACCGGTAATCTTGAAGCGGGTGTTGTTCTGGGTGGATCATTACAAATGATAGCCCTAGGTTGGGCTAACATCGGTGCAGCTGTTGCACCCGATGCGGCTTTAGCCTCTGTGGCTTCGTCCATTATTTTGGTTTTAGGTGGACAAGGTGCTGCAGGCGTATCAACAGCTATTGCTATTGCCATTCCTTTAGCAGTTGCAGGATTATTTTTAACAATGATTGTCCGAACGATTGCTGTACCATTAGTACATATGATGGATGCAGCAGCAGAAGAAGGTAATATCCGTAAAATTGAACTATTACAAATATTTGGTATCTGCTTACAAGGTTTAAGAATCGCCATTCCGGCAGCAGCGCTATTATTTATTCCAGCCGAAACAGTAAAAGGCGCATTAGAATCTATGCCTGAATGGTTAACAACAGGTATGGCAATTGGTGGTGGTATGGTCGTTGCTGTGGGTTATGCCATGGTAATTAATATGATGGCAAATCGTGAAGTTTGGCCATTCTTCATCATCGGTTTTGTGGTTGCGGCTATCTCACAATTAACCCTTATTGCGTTAGGTGCATTAGGTATTGCATTAGCAATGATTTATCTTAGCCTTTCAGAACGTGGCAATTCATCAAATGGTGGAAGCAAAGGTGATCCACTTGACGATATTTTAAATGATTACTAGGTACTTGGAGTAAAAAAATGACTGATAAAATTCAATTAAGCAAAAAAGATCGTTTAGCGGTTGCTTGGCGCTCAACCTTTCTCCAAGGTTCTTGGAATTATGAACGTATGCAAAATGGTGGTTGGGTCTATTCAATGATCCCTGCAATAAAAAAACTTTATACCACCAAAGAAGATCGTTCAGCAGCACTTAAACGCCATTTAGAATTCTTTAACACTCACCCTTATTTAGCTTCACCGGTTCTTGGTGTAACGCTTGCTCTCGAAGAAGAACGTGCTAATGGTGCTGCTGTTGATGATGTTGCCATCCAAGGTGTAAAAGTTGGAATGATGGGACCTTTAGCCGGAGTTGGTGATCCCGTGTTCTGGTTTACGGTAAGACCAATGCTTGGTGCGCTTGGCGCATCACTTGCACTTAGTGGCAATGTTATGGGACCAATTTTATTCTTTTTACTTTGGAATATTATCCGTTGGAGTTTTATGTGGTACACCCAAGAGTTTGGTTACCGTACAGGTTCTAAAATCACCGATAATTTATCGGGTGGCTTATTGCAAAAAATTACCAAAGGTGCTTCCATTTTAGGGATGTTTATTCTGGCGGCCTTGGTGCAAAGGTGGGTATCAATTAATTTTCAACCTGTTGTTTCAAAAGTTAAATTAGGCGACGGTGCTTTTATTGATTGGAATCACTTACCAGCTGGTTCAGAAGGCATTCAAACCGCATTACAACAAATGCAAGCGGGGTTATCCCTTACTCAAGAAAAGGTCACCACCCTACAAAATAACTTAGACCAACTGATACCAGGACTGGTTCCGTTACTTTTAACCTTTTTATGCATGTGGTTATTACGTAAAAAAGTATCACCAATCTTAATAATCCTCGGACTCTTTGTTGTCGGGATTGCAGGACACGTGATTGGTCTTCTATAAGTTCAAACTTTAAGTAATCGATAAAAAGCATAATTTACTGTTTAAATTATGCTTTTTTATCTTTTATCAACAAATATTTGAATAATTGAGTCCAAAGGTTTTGGCTGTTCAAGTCATAAAAAAACATTAAATTAACTTTAGTATTAATATGGAATTCATATAAATGGTTCAATCATTAAACTCCAAAATAGACCTAACCGTTAAAGCTACCGCATTTACAGCTTTTACCGAGTATGGACAAATTATGATTGGAAATAAAGCGTTGGAATTTTATCATCAGCGAGATGCACGTAAATACATCCAAATCCCATGGCAAGAAGTCGAATATGTTTCTGCATCCATCTTATTTGGGGGAAAATGGATACCACGTTATACTATCTACACAAAACAAAATGGTTCCTTTACCTTTGCCTCTAAAAATCCTAAAGACGTATTAAGAGCTATCCGAGTTTATATTGGTGGTGACAAAATGGTAAAATCATTAGGTTTTTTTGGTGTTTTAAAGCGAGCATTTACTCGCAAACCAAGTCAAAAATAATCGATGCTAATATCCAAAATATTATAAATTATTCTAGCGTTATTCATGGTGAGGGTGACAACGGATAATGAATGCTATTTTGTCTATTCATTTTTTAATTGAATCTATTATATACTATCTTGTCTCTATCAATCATAATCAGTCATTGCACTTTTTGCCAGAAGGAGTATAATTCTGGGGCTTTGATTCTGTCCATGTTGGGCAGGAAAAAGATTATTTTTTAATTTAAGAGGATGTTATGGTAACTATTCGTTTAGCTCGTGGTGGCTCTAAAAAGCGCCCTTTTTATCAAGTAGTTGTCACTGATAGCCGTAACCCACGTGATGGTCGTTTTATCGAACGCATTGGTTTCTTTAATCCAATTGCACAAGGTAAAGCAGAAGAATTACGTTTAGATCTTGATCGCGTAAATCATTGGGTTGGTTTAGGTGCAACTGTTTCTGATCGTGTTAATTCATTGATCAAACAAGCACAAAAAGCTGCTTAATTAAGTAATAGATAGTCACTGTAAAATGAATACTGAGAATTTCATTGTTGTTGGTAAACTTGGTTCAAGCTACGGCATTCGTGGATGGCTCAGAATTTTTTCGTTTACAGAATTTCCAGATAGTATTTTTGATTACACACCTTGGTATATCCAGCGAGCTGGAAAATGGCAAGAGGTAATCGTAGAAAGCTTTAAACCCCATAATCAAGATATGATTGTGAAACTCAAAGGTGTTGACGATCGTGATCAAGCCAATGCATTAACCAACATTGAAGTGTTTGTCGATGCTGAAAATTTGCCTGAACTGAATCATGGTGATTTTTATTGGAAAGATCTGATTGGGTGCCGAGTAAAAACAGTCAACGGTTACGATTTAGGTCAGGTCACTGATTTAATGGAGACCGGCTCTAATGATGTATTGGTGGTAAAAGCAAATCTAAAAGATGCATTTGGAGCAACAGAACGTTTAATCCCTTTTGTTGAAGAACAATTTATTAAACAAGTTGATCTAGCAACAAAAATGATTGTGGTCGATTGGGATCCTGCTTTTTAATTTGGTAAGGTAACACTATGTGGATTGGCGTAATTAGCCTTTTTCCCGAAATGTTTCAAGCCATTACCTGTTATGGCGTAACTGGTCGAGCTGTAAAAAATGGGCTGTTAACAGTAAATTATTGGAATCCGCGCGACTTTGCGCATGATAAGCATAAGACTGTTGATGACAGACCTTATGGTGGTGGGCCGGGTATGTTAATGATGGTACAACCCCTTAGGGATGCAATTCATGCAGCGAAAGCTGTGGCAGGTGACAATACAAAAGTAATCTATCTTTCCCCACAAGGGCGCAAATTGAACCAACAAGGCGTTTGCGAATTGTCACAAAATCAAAAATTAATTTTGATTTGTGGACGTTACGAAGGTATTGATGAACGCGTGATCCAAACCGAGATTGACGAAGAATGGTCAATTGGAGATTACGTATTGAGTGGTGGTGAATTACCGGCAATGACGATGATTGATGCACTGGCAAGATTTATTCCCGGCGTGTTAAATCATGAATCATCAGCAGAAGAAGACTCTTTTGCTAACGGTTTACTTGATTGTCCTCACTATACCAGACCTGAGGTGTTAGATGGAATGGCGGTGCCTGACGTGTTAATGTCTGGTCACCATGAAGCGATTCGTCGTTGGCGATTAAAACAATCCCTTGGACGAACTTGGTTAAGAAGAGAAGATCTTCTTGAAAATCTAGCTCTGACTGATGAAGAGCAATGTTTACTCGCTGAGTTTCAACGTGAATATCAGGATAAACATAGCCATTAAGATTTCAGTATAACTAGTAAGAGATAATATTATGAAAAATGCAATTATTCAGCAATTAGAACAAGAACAAATGAAAAAAGACATCCCGTCTTTTCGCCCGGGTGATACGGTTGAAGTAAAAGTATGGGTTGTTGAAGGTAACAAAAAACGTCTTCAAGCATATGAAGGTGTGGTTATTGCAATTCGCAATCGTGGTTTACATTCTGCATTTACAGTACGTAAAATTTCGAATGGCGAAGGTGTTGAAAGAGTATTCCAAACTCACTCACCGATTGTTGATTCAATTACTGTGAAACGTCGTGGTCAAGTACGTCAAGCTAAACTTTACTACTTACGCGAACTTCGTGGTAAAGCGGCTCGTATTAAAGAGCGCCTAAACTAGTTTTTATTGATTAACAATAAAAAACGATTAAAATAGATTAAATTAAATATGGTCACCATTAAGGTGACCGTTTTTATGTGTAACCAATATTTTTTCCCACCAGCTATCGTTGACACAATTCAAGCAATATCTTGGTCGAATAAAAGGTAATACTATGGCTAACTATCTTGTTGAGATTCTTGCCACAACAATAAAATTATTTGCATTAATGACACCACCTGCTGTATTAAGTGCATTTTTGAGTGGTACAAAACAGTATGATGAACAAGCACGCCGAAAAACCGCACGTAAAACGTCTTGTGCCGTTTTTATTATTGGCATTGTGCTATTCTTTTTCGGTAATGCGATGTTTAGTATTTTTGGCTTTACTCTCGATGCATTTCGAATTGGATCGGGGGCATTACTCTTTGTAACGGCAGTGGCATTAATGAACGATTCGCCTGACAAAAATAAAATTAATAGCGATGATGATATTAGTGTTGTCCCTTTGGCTATCCCGCTTTGTATGGGCCCCGCATCAATTGGTACAATTATCGTATTAGGGACAAGTTCAGATGGTTTAATTCAAAATTTAATTGGTGCGTTATCACTATTAATTGCATCAAGTGGTATTTATGCCATGTTATTATGCTCTAAAACCATCGCTAAAGTTTTAAAAAATACCGGAATTGCAATTTTATCAAAATTAACCGGATTATTAATTTCAGCAATTGCTGCCCAAGTCGTATTTACTGGCGTCGCCGGAATTTTAAATCTTAATTAGTCAGATCATTGAATATATTAGATAATGACAAAGGTCAGATGTTATCTTCTCGGTAATCACTACTACGTTTACGATAGTGAGTGATTACACCAACCTTATTTAACCAAATAGTTTAGTCATTTGCATGGGGCATAATTAATTTTCTTTTTTTGAAGAAAAAATACGAACTGATAATAATCATAATTAATACCAATTCCGATATAAAAATAAAATAACCGGATTCACCAAACCAAACTCCAATAATGATAATCGTATTAATCACGATCGAAATGATCGCAAGCCATGGATAAAATGGCGATTTAAATTTAATGGTCTCTTGCGGATATTTCCCCTTATTGACCCCTTGACGAAACTGAAATTGACACCAAGCGATAATAATCCAAGCAAAACATCCAACCTGCCCTGTCGCTGCAACCAAATAAAGATAAAGTTTTTCCGCAGCAATGTACTTTGAAAATAATGATACCAGCGCAATAATGGATATAAACAATATTCCTTTGGTCGGCACACCCCGCCTATTTACCTCTGCAAAATATTTTGGTGCTAAATTATCCTGAGACATTGACCATAACATTCTAGAACTGGCATAAATTGCAGAATTAGCTGCCGATATAGCGGCGCAAAAAATCACAAATAACATGACATAAGATGCAAAATTGATGCCTGCTTGCGTAAATACCCAAACAAAAGGGCTTATCTCTTCTTGTGCATTACCATAGGGATAAACAAGTGCCAAAACTGCAATTGCTAAAACATAAAATAGGATGATTCTAAAAGCGACACCTGTAATTATTTTAGGTAAAACGGTTTGCGGTGATTGGGCTTCCCCTGCTGCACTTCCTATCAATTCAACGCCTTGAAAAGAGTAAGTGACAATCGTCATACAGACAAAAATCGCTGAAAAACCGTTAGGAAACCATCCGTTTTCTGTTTTCAATGTTGGTAGCACATGGGTGTCAGCATATTGATGATATAGCAAGTAAATACCTGTCCCAATAAAAGCAATAATTGCCAGAACTTTTATTGTTGAAAACCAGTATTCACTTTCGCCGTAAGCTCGTACCGATGTGAGATGTACAAAGGTTAAAACAATTAAAATAATTAGACTAAACAGATAAATAGGAATAGAAGTGATAAATTGGTGAGCAATAATTGATGCCGCCGTTAAATCAGCCGCCATCGACAGCACCCAACTTAACCAATATAACCAACCTATAGTATAGCTCCAAATGGGATTAGGTATAAACATTAACGCATAGTGCTGGAAAGAACCAGCATGAGGAAATGCGCATGAAAGCTCACCTAAACAGAGCATGGTGGAGAGCATAATACAACCAGCCATCAAATAAGCGATAATCGTCCCTAGCGGACCAACTGTGCTAAGTGGTGCTGCAATACCAATAAATAATCCGGTACCAATCGAACCACCCAAAGAGATCATCAACAGATGCCGATTTTTTAAATTCTTTTTTAAACTAGTGGTACTCGGATAGGAACTTCCTTGATATTCAGATGTTGCCATGTAAACCGCCTAGTAAGGTAAAAAAGCTGCTGGAAACCAGCAGCTAACACGAATTAATAAATAAACCGTTTTTCTACACCATTCGTTTGACATGCCATAAGTAAGGCTGTGTAATCGAGTTCAAAACCAATCATATCACCTACTTTCAGTGTTTCTAACACATCTTCAATATCAACGATGGTATGATCACTAGTTTGCCCCAAAACCGTAATACTATCATCGATAGGTACACAGTTTTCAGCCGGCACATCTTGACGACCAAAAGCAAGTAGTGCACGTTTACGAGTACCATGATCGACAAAGGTTTTACTATTTAAAAAGGCATCGACTCCAAGCTCCCCTACAGGCACGGTTGGCTTACTATTAAGTTCAATAATTTGTGCGTATAGCTTATAGATATCGCTACATGCTTTATCGACAGGTTTATTGGAATGATGAAATTCATCCAGATATTTCATATCGACATATTCAATACCAAACTCATGTAAACCACCTATTCTGATGTGATTCAATCCTTTAGGCCAAACACCTTTATCTAACAAATGGTAACTGGTACAATTACCGGCAGATAAGTATTTGATTTTAATACCACAAGTTTCCTCTACTTTGCGTGCTATGTGTAAAAAATCAACACCATTTTTAACCGTAGGCAAAACGGTTCCATAGCAGTTAAAGTTGGTGCCAAGCCCATAAAGCTCAACACCCGGTAACGAAAGAATGAGATTGACGGTATCAATAATCTCATCAAGATGCTCAAACCAGATACCTTCTCGTAAGTCCCCCATATCCACCATGAGCAACACTTGGTGAATCTTTCGCTGTTTAACGGCTTCATCAGATAAAGCCGTTATGACTTGCTTTTCACTATTTAAGCTAATATCCGCATATTTCACAACGTCGCTGATTTCACTTAAACAAGGACTGCGTAATAAACACGTTTTACAATTTAATGCCTCTTTGAGTTTTTTTAAATTGTAAGTTCTTGATTCAGCAATAACATCAATACCACCCTCTAATACAGCTTTCGCTGTTTCGACGCAGCCATCAAATACTTTATTGACAGCCATGACTTCAATGCCGTGTTTAGCTAAAATGTCTTTCTCAACACGAGCATTTTCTTTTAATTTGCGTAAATCAATTTCCAATATGGGTTTGTACATGCTTTACTCCTCTATACCTTACTGTTCGAGCAAACGATTGCGTTTTTGAGCACGATGATATATCCATTCTGCTAATACAATCGCAAGTACAGCGCCACCAACTATCTTAGCAATATACTCAACGTATCCACCCATATCGATTTGAGCTGGTGGTATAAAGACTAAAATCACAGCAAATAGTGTAGATAAGAACCCTAAAGCGGGTAATACCACTGGTAACACTTTACCCGGAATTTTAAAGCTACGTGGTACATCAGGTTGAGTCACTCGTAGTCGATAGTAAGCGATAAACATCACTAAGTAAGGAATGAAATAGCAAATTGTTGTCAACGCCGTCAACATCCAATAAGCTGCAGCAATACTTGGTGATACAAATGTTGAGAAGCAAAGTACAGTAACGATGATTGCTTGAACAAACAGTGCAAATGTCGGTGTTTGATAAACCGGATGTAAACGACCTACACGTTCACCCAACAAATTATCCTCTTTAGAGGCTTCTTGTAGCATATAGATCGGCCCAACTAACCATGAGTTAATTTGTCCTAAGGCACCAAAGAATAAACATATTGCCATAACAGGTAACAACCAAGGCATATGTAATACATTGGCAGCAGATTGCATCGCTTGCATAACGCCAGCAACAATATCGGTATCTTCGGCTGGTAATAATGTATTGATAGCCCAAGAGCCAATCATATAAATACCAACAATAACAATTGCTGACACAGCCATCGCTTTTGGAAAATCACGTTGTGGATCACGTGTACGCCCGGCAATCATTGGTGCCACTTCAAGCCCAGCAAACGCAAACATCATACTGGATAAAAACACAATCGTATCCCAACTGCCTAAATCAGGGATCCAATCACTTAAATGCGTATAATCGGTTGCCATTGGATGACCAGTCAATAACCAAACAATCGCGAGTAAGACAATAATCGCTGCGGGAATAAATACACCAAGCCAAGCACTCACGCTATTAATAATCTTAGTCCATTTTAATCCCCGAATATTCATCAATGTTAAAATCCAGAAGACCACCATGGATCCCACCCCAATAAATACTTCATTTTGGGCTAATTCGGGACTAAACATATAACCAATAGCCGTAAAACCAAATTGCAGCATTAATGGGAAGAAGAGTACACAGGAAAATAAAAAACAAACCACTACAATCCAAGCGATACGTTTACCAAATGCCTCTTTAACCCAAACAAATATCCCACCATCTTTTGGCCAACCTGTTGAAAGTTCACCACACACCATGGCTAATGGAAAAAACAAACAAAATGCCGCAATGAGCCAAAGCACCATTGCTGATGCGCCATAAGGAGCAACGTTAGGAATTTGTCGTAAACTCAGTATCGCAATGACATTCATAAATACAATGTCTTTGATACCGAGCAAACTTGAATCTTTAGAATCACTCATAATAACCTCACATTGTAGTATCTAGGGCAACGTGTGCCCCAGATAAATCATGATTAATAGATGTCGTATCCAACCATATCTTCGTAAGTGTCCTCACGGCGAATCAAGCGATCTTTGCCTTTTTTGTCTATCATCACAACCGACGTACGAGGGCGATTGTTATAGACTGTCTGACTTTCAATGGTATAAGCTCCAGCATCAAGGAAAGCAATAATATCGCCAATGTCGGTATCTTTAGGTAATAAGAACTCTTCACCTTTAACACCAACATGATAATAGTCACCACCATCACACAAAGGACCGGCTAATTTAATATATTCATCATGTGATTCATTAATTCGAGATGCATTATAAACATAGAAGAACCAATCGAAATGTTGACTATCAGATAACACGCTATAACCTGCATCAACAAATTTCCATTCAACATGTTCTTCGATGTTACCGTCTAAATCGTAATTCGTTTTACGTTTTTCACAGGCAACTTCTGTTAATAGCACCCCAGCTGAACCGGTAACTTTTCGACCAGGTTCAATACAGATTTCGACATCGGTACGCCATTTATGTACTTCACGAATGACTGCATCAGCAAAATCTTGGGCTGTAATACCGGCATACATATTGTCTTGTAATGGGTTACCGTTTTCGTCATCGTATTTATAAGGAACAGGAATACCTCCCCCTACATTAATTAAATCAAACTTAATTCCTAACACCTCTTCTAAACGGCGAGATTCATCAACAAGTACTTTGGTTGCTTTCGCAAAAGGTTCAGCTTCCGGTACCTGATCCCCAACGTGCATATGTAAACCACGTAAATGGACATAAGGCATTTCAAGAATACGGCGACAAGTCTCTTCTGCTTGTTCTAAATCGATACCTGACTTAGCATGATAAGCAGTAACTAATTCAGCGTGTGTTGCAGATGGTACATTCGGTTCAACACGTACACACACATTCGCCACTTTTTTCAATTTTTTTGATATTTCATCGATAATATCAAGTTCATATAAACTATCGACGTTAATAATATACAAATCATTTTTAATGGCATATTCAAGATCAACTGGTTTTTTTACCACACCATTAAACACGATTTGGCTACCCGGAAAACCAATCTCTAAACATTTACGTACTTCAAACATTGAGTTTGCTTCAGCGTAAATACCCGCATCTTTAATGGCTTTGAGTACGCCCATAACAGAACAAGTTTTAGAAGCATAGAAAATTTTTGTTTTTGGATGCGCTTTGAATGCTTGTTTAATTTCTTGAACATTACGATCAATTTCTTTTTCAGAAAACACATAAAAAGGCGTTGGATATTTTCTTGCTAACTCTTCTAAATTAACGCCATCAAAACATAATTTACCGTTTTCAGCACTAAAACGACGATCTTTAGTTATAAGATCGTGACGTAATTTGTTATAATTTGACATAATTTTGTCGGACATATGACCTCCAGTTAATGAGTACTCAAAAAGTACATAAGAAAATAAGTAAAATGGCTTTTCTCTTGTAATGCAATCAGCATGCCAACTTAATAATACAAATAATCAATAAGTTAAAATAAACAATCTAGCAACAATTTTTGTCATTAAGTTAAAAATATGTCTTTATGACAAAAATTTGTCATTTTTTAGTGATAGTCGAAAGGTATTTAAATAAAAGTATGCTATTAAGCAATAATCCAAATTTTATAAGGTACTAATATCATGACAGTTGATCCTGAATTATTACAATCATTGGAAATATTTAAACATTTTTTTGATCTAATACATCAGCCAATGGCCATTATTGATAAAGAAGGTAAATATATTTACTACAATCAGGAAAGTGCAGAACTCGATGGCTATCCTCAAGATAAAGCTATAGGAAAACCATTGCTTAAAGTTTATCCTAATTTACAAAAAGAAGATAGTACTATGTTAAAAGCCTTGCTAGAAGGTAAGGAATATCTGGATAATTATCAATGCTATTATAATCATGTTGGTAAAGTTGTCGATTATTTGCATACCACGGTTCCACTTTACAATCATAACAAACAGATCATTGGCGCAATCGAAATCGGTCGAAATTTATCTAATGTAAGACAATTACAAGATCAAGTTTTTAAACTCAACAGCCGTTTATATCACAGTAAAGAACAATCACTTCCCGAAATCGTATTTGTATCTCAAAAAATGCAATCGGTCATTGATCAAACGAATATTTTAGGCGCTAATGATGTGCCAGTACTCATTGTTGGTGAGACAGGTACCGGTAAAGAACTCTTCGCCCATTTAATTCATCAAACTAGCGACCGCCGAGATAAAGCCTTTATATCACTCAATTGTAGTGCACTACCTACTACGCTAATTGAAAGTACACTATTTGGTACTGTGAAAGGCGCCTTTACGGGAGCTGAAAATCGCCAAGGTTATCTAGAACTGGCTAACGGTGGCACACTATTTCTTGATGAACTAAACGCCATGCCACTTGAAATGCAAAGCAAGTTATTGCGATTTCTACAAGAAAAAACCTACTGGCGACTTGGTGGCAATAAAGAATTGCATTCGGATGTCCGCATTGTGGCCGCCATGAACGAATCACCTACTGATCTTTTAAAAAACGGTAAAATGCGCAGTGATCTGTTTTATCGATTAAATGTGGGATTAATAAAACTTCCTGCACTACGCGAACGGACAGAAGATATTCCTGTTTTAGCTCGCTATTTTATTGATAAACACCAAGATGAGATAAAAGTAACCATCAGTGGTATAAGTAAGCATGCTTTGAAACAATTGATGTCAGCACCATGGCCAGGCAATGTACGTATGCTTGAAAATGCAATTGTCCGAAGTATGGTTTTACAAAATGAACCCGGAGAATTACAACATATCGTTCTTGATGAAGAGCTATTTGAAATTGAAAGCCCTGATCAGCAAGCAGATGTCATGACAAAAATCGATGATTCTGCCACAAATTTTTCTCGATTTAGGGATTTAACAACCCAAGTGGAAAACTATGAGCGACAATTGATTATCGATGCGTTAAATCAAGCTAATGGAAAAATTATCAATGCCGCTAAATTATTAAATGTTTCGCGTACTACATTACAATATAAGGTCAAAAAGTACCATATTCAAATGGGTGTAATGAATCATTAACATTGATGGCTAACAGTTTTTTCATCCAATGCCTTCGCACATGCAAAGGCACTGCTCCAAGCCCACTGAAAATTATAACCACCTAACCAACCCGTTACATCAACCACTTCGCCAATAAAATAAAGATTCGGCTGTGACTTGGTCGCCATTGTTTTTGATGATAATGCATCGGTACTCACCCCACCTAATGTGACTTCAGCCGTTCGATACCCTTCGGTTCCGTTTGGTACAATATGCCACTTGGTTAATGTGTCAAAAAGACGCTGTTGTTGATGCAAATTGAGTTGTTTCACAGTGATATCTGTAATCATATCCAGTTGTATCAATGCTTCTACTACTCTTTTAGGTAAAATTTGTGCTAAACAATTTTTCAAAGTCTGGTTACGATTTTTTTCTAATAACGGTTTAAATGATGATTCAAATGTCATATCTGGTAATAAGTTGATCGTAATGGGCTCACCCACTCGCCAATAGTTGGATATCTGTAAAATGGCGGGGCCTGAAAGCCCTCGATGAGTAAATAATAAATTTTCTTTAAAATGCATTTGCTCATAAGTCACTTCAACCGGAATAGCAATACCGGATAGTTGCGATAACACATCTAATAAGGGTTTATGTAAGGTAAAAGGCACCAGCCCAGCTTTGACCGGTACAATTGGAATGGAAAATTTTTCTGCCACTTTATAACCTATTGAAGTCATACCGAGTGCTGGCATCGATAACCCGCCTGTAGCAATAATCAGGTTTTGACAACTCAGCATACCTTGCGAAGTCTGCAATTTAAATCCATCTTCAACCTCTTCTACGTCATCTAATTGCGTTTGCATCATTAGGTTAACTTTTCCTTTTTGACACTCGTTAAGCAGCATATCGACAATATCTTTGGCTGAATTATCACAAAACAACTGACCATGATCTTTTTCATGATAAGCAATATTATATTGATTAACTAATTGGATAAAATCCCATTGGTTAAATCGTTTCAAGGCTGATTTACAAAAATGACGATTTTCAGAAATGTAATGGTACGCATCCACATCAAGATTAGTAAAATTACATTTTCCGCCACCCGACATTAAGATCTTTCGTCCCGGTTTTTTTCCGTTATCAATAACGGTCACACGATGCCCTTTTTGCCCTAATAATCCAGCACAAAATAGACCCGCAGCCCCTGCTCCAACAATTGTAATTTGAGTTTGCATAATAATCTTGTGAAACCATAAATAGAAGGAATTATAGCAGGATTAAGTAAATAGACTAGAACTTGAAAATATGACAATTCCGTCAGTTTTTACCAACGGAATTAAGTAAATTAAAAATAGTAATTTTGAACAATGCTTATCAAGTTAGAATAATTTTATTCTGTTTTGATTAATTTACTTTTTATTATACTTTTCTTGGCTAACAGTTCATTAACCTCTTGAAGACCCGCTCCTGGAACAAAAACACCCATTTTAATATATTGCCTGATAAAATAGTTACTGCCTCCCTCTGCATAAATCTCTAGCGAATTATTACTAAATTCAGATTCTGTTTCAATGGTATGATAGCCAGGCTTAACAATTTTATAAAAATAAGTTCTGTCAGCCGTTTTACCCAAATATTCCCCATCAATATAAATAGCCTTTTTGCTAGGTTTACCCATTAGACTATCTCTATAAATATAAATACCTGAAAAATTTGCATCTGGTTCAGCAAATTTTTTAGCTTCACGATCTAATTTTGGATCGGCTAAATCAACTCTTGCAGAACATCCAACAAATAACATACTTGCAATTAATATGAACACTATTTTAAAAATTTTCATTAAATTAAACATTCCTTTCATAATGATTAATGAATTAAATTGTTATCACACTATTTAAAATTTACATTAGCATATTATCATTAACAATTTTATAAGCCCAATAATTTTTATCATGTTAAATCATTTAGTTATGCTAATTATTAAATAAAAAGATAATGTTCTATTATTAGCTTCATTAATAACTTTAGTACAACTTATTAAAAGATTGACTTATAAGTAATATTTATTTGACCAAAATAGCATTTTTCTTTAATTTCTTAGCCAATATGGGATTAATGCCTATACCTTCACAAATTATAAAGCGATGAATTAGAGGCAATGATATGTTATATAACCAGCATCATGAAAAAGATAACTGCGGATTTGGTCTGATTGCTCATATTGAAGGGCAACCAAGTCATAAAGTGGTGCGCACCGCTATTCACGGATTAGCAAGAATGCAGCATCGAGGCGCAATCTTATCTGACGGTAAAACCGGCGATGGCTGTGGACTTTTATTACAAAAACCAGATCGATTTTTTAGATTAGTTGCGCAAGACGCAGGTTGGCGTTTAGCAACTAATTATGCGGTAGGCATGCTGTTTCTTAGCCAAGATGAGCAAGAAGCACAAGCAAGCCGTCAGATTGTAGAAGAGGAATTAGCTGACGAAACGCTATCAATATTAGGTTGGCGAGAAGTGCCTATTGATAAAAGTGTTTTAGGTGAAATTGCATTATCTTCACTGCCTAAAATTGAACAAGTCTTTGTCAATGCGCCAGCAGGATGGACGAAAATTGATTTAGAACGCCGTTTATATATGGTTCGCCGTCGCATTGAAAAACGCGTACAAGACGACACCTTTTATGTTTGTAGCTTTTCGAATCAGGTTAATATCTACAAAGGCTTATGTATGCCTAAAGATTTGCCTCGATTCTATTTAGATTTAGCCGATATTCGAATGGAAACGGCGATTTGTTTATTCCATCAACGTTTTTCAACCAATACCGTTCCACGTTGGCCACTTGCTCAACCGTTTAGACATTTAGCGCATAATGGTGAAATCAATACCATTGAAGGCAATCGTCAATGGGCAAAAGCCCGTTCCTATAAATTTAAAACACCACTGATTCCTGATTTACAAAATGCGGCTCCGTTTGTGAATGTCACAGGGTCTGATTCCAGTTCACTGGATAACATGTTAGAACTGTTCCTTGTCGGTGGGATGGATATTGTCAGGGCGATGCGCTTATTAGTACCACCGGCATGGCAAAATAATCCCGATATGAATGAAGATCTTCGTGCCTTCTTTGACTTTAATTCGATGCATATGGAACCGTGGGATGGCCCTGCTGGTATTGTTATGTCAGACGGTCGCTATGCCGCATGTAATTTAGATCGAAATGGCTTACGTCCTGCTCGTTATGTTATTACCACCGATAAACTCATTACCTGTGCTTCTGAAATTGGTATTTGGGATTATCAACCTGATGAAGTCGTCAGCAAAGGACGAGTTGGGCCGGGTGAGTTATTAGTAATCGATACCGAAGAAGGTCGTATCTTACAATCTTCTGAAACGGACAATGACTTACAAAAACGTCATCCTTATAAAGAATGGATGGCAAAAAATGTTAAACAGCTTATCCCTTTTGAAAGTCTACCTGATGAGAACATTGGCTCACGTGATTACGATGACACTTTACTAGCTACTTACCAAAAACAGTTTGGTTATAGTGCAGAAGAAATTGATCAATGTATTCGTGTCTTAGGTGAAAATGGGCAAGAAGCAACAGGTTCAATGGGCGATGATACGCCATTTGCTGTCTTATCAAGTAAACCTCGATTAATCTATGATTATTTTCGTCAAAAATTTGCGCAGGTAACCAATCCACCTATTGATCCATTACGTGAAGCTCACGTCATGTCGCTATCAACTAGCATTGGTCGAGAGATGAATGTCTTTGCTGAAGCCGAAGGTCAAGCACATCGAGTCGCGTTTAAATACCCTGTTTTGGTTTACTCTGATTTCCAACAATTAACAGCATTGGAATCACGTTACTATCAATCTGAAACACTAGATATTACTTACGAAATCGATGGTAGCTTGCGTGATGCCATTGAACAATTATGCGGTGATGCCGAAGCCAAAGTACGTAATGGTACCGTATTAATCATTTTGTCCGATAAAAATATCGCAGCCGATCGATTACCGATTCCTGCCCCAATGGCTGTAGGTGCAGTACAGCAACGTCTAGTTGAAAAAAACTTACGCTGTGATGCCAATATTATTGTTGAAACCGCAAGCTGTCGCGATCCACACCAATTTGCCGTGCTGCTTGGTTTTGGTGCAACGGCTATCTATCCTTATTTAGCTTACGAAACCCTAGCCCAAATGGTCGATAATGGCACGATAAATAAGTCTTACCGTGAAGCCATTATCAACTACCGCAATGGTATTAATAAAGGCTTGTACAAAATTATGTCTAAAATGGGGATATCCACTGTCGCCTCGTACCGCTGCTCAAAACTTTTTGAAGCGGTTGGTCTGCATAAAGATGTGGTAGAACTCTGTTTCCAAGGTGTGACTAGCCGTATTAGTGGTGCAAATTTTGATGATTTTGCTCAAGATCAGTTCAATTTATCGAAAAAAGCATGGTTACGCCGTAAACCATTAGACCAAGGTGGTTTACTCAAATTTGTCCATGGCGGCGAATATCACGCTTATAATCCCGATGTAGTTCAATCGTTACAAAAAGCGGTTAACAATGGGCGTTACGAAGATTATAAGCTTTATACCGATATCGTTAATAATCGCCCGCCAGCGACATTACGGGATTTATTAAAACTTAATCCCCCTGAAAATGCAGCAATTTCGTTAGATCAGGTTGAACCTGAAGAGTCACTATTCAAACGTTTTGATTCGGCGGCAATGTCAATTGGTGCATTAAGTCCTGAAGCTCATGAATCGCTTGCTGAAGCAATGAACACATTAGGTGGCTATTCTAATTCAGGCGAAGGAGGTGAAGATCCTGCTCGGTATAACAGTATAAAAGTGTCACGCATAAAACAAGTCGCATCAGGTCGATTTGGTGTAACGCCGGGCTATTTAATGAGTGCTGATGTGATTCAGATCAAAGTAGCGCAAGGTGCAAAACCGGGTGAAGGCGGTCAATTACCAGGTGACAAAGTAACCCCTTACATAGCTAAATTACGTTTTTCCGTACCGGGGGTGACATTAATCTCGCCACCACCGCATCACGATATTTATTCAATCGAAGATTTGGCACAGTTGATCTTTGATCTAAAACAGATTAACCCTCAAGCAATGATTTCGGTGAAATTAGTGTCCGAACCTGGCGTAGGAACTATTGCAACTGGGGTCGCAAAAGCTTATGCCGATTTGATCACGATTTCGGGATATGATGGTGGTACCGGTGCTAGCCCATTAACGTCAGTCAAATATGCTGGCTCACCATGGGAACTGGGTTTAGTTGAAACACAACAATCATTGGTTGCTAATGGTTTACGTCACAAAATTCGTTTACAAGTTGACGGTGGGTTAAAAACCGGTACAGACATTGTAAAAGCGGCAATTTTAGGTGCTGAAAGTTTCGGCTTTGGTACGGGGCCAATGGTGGCTTTAGGTTGTAAATATCTACGTATTTGCCATTTAAATAACTGTGCCACAGGTGTTGCGACACAAGATGAAAAATTACGTAGTGACCATTACCATGGTTTACCTGAAAAAGCGATGAACTATTTCCGTTTTATTGCACGTAACACAAGGGAAGTCATGGCAGAACTTGGCGTAAGTCGAATTGTTGATTTAATTGGACGTACCGATTTACTGTTAGAGCTTGATGGCATTACGGCTAAACAACAAAAACTGGATTTATCAGGATTACTTGAAACTGCGACACCAGTAGAAGGCAAACCCGTCTACTGTATTGAAGATAATAAACCGTTTGATAAAGGTGTATTGAATAAAGAAATTATTACTCAAGCAGAACAATTTGTTGATAATCGTCAAAGTAAAAGTTTCTACTTTGATATTCAAAATACTGATCGTTCGGTGGGAACTAGCTTATCAGGTTATATTGCCAAAAAATATGGCGATCAAGGTTTAGTTGCCGATCCAATTTCACTCAATTTCACCGGTACTGCCGGGCAAAGCTTTGGTGTTTGGAATGCTGGTGGCGTAAATTTAACCCTAACAGGTGATGCCAATGACTACGTTGGTAAAGGCATGGCTGGGGGGCGCATCGTCATTCGACCACCTCAAGGCTCGGCATTTTTAAGTCATGAAGCAACCATTGCCGGTAACACCTGTCTATATGGTGCAACAGGCGGTAAATTGTTTGCAGCAGGACGTGCTGGTGAACGTTTTGCCGTACGTAACTCTGGTGCAATTAGCGTGGTTGAAGGTATCGGCGATAACGGCTGTGAATATATGACAGGTGGCATTGTCTGTGTCTTAGGTAAAACTGGTGTTAACTTTGGTGCTGGCATGACTGGTGGATTTGCTTATATTTTAGATGCCGATGGTGATTTCCATAAACGGATTAACCAAGAACTTGTTGAAATGTTAAACGTTGCTGATTATTCGATTCATGAAGAGCATCTACGAGGCTTAATCATGGAACATGCTCAACTAACCCACTCTTCACGTGCTGAAGAAATTTTAGCTAACTGGGAAGATTTCGCTAAACAATTTGTATTAGTTAAACCTAAATCCAGTGATGTAAAAGCGCTGCTCGGTCACCGAAGCCGATCATCAGCAGAACTTCATGTTCAAGCACAATAAGGAGAGCACGGAAATGAGTCAAAATGTTTATCAGTTCATCGATTTACAACGTGTTGATCCACCTAAAAAATCGTTGAATATTCGAAAAATAGAGTTTGTTGAAATTTATGAGGGCTTTTCGGCTTCACAATCACAAGCCCAAGCCGATCGCTGCTTAGCGTGTGGTAATCCTTATTGTGAATGGCGTTGTCCTGTTCATAACTATATACCTAATTGGCTAAAACTGGTGAATGAAGGCAAAATTTTAGAAGCAGTTGAACTTTCTCATCAAACTAACAGTCTACCAGAAGTGTGTGGTCGGGTTTGCCCTCAAGATCGGCTTTGTGAAGGCTCATGTACTTTAAATGCTGAGTTCGGTGCGGTAACAATTGGTAACATTGAACGTTATATTACCGATGAAGCCTTTAAACTGGGGTGGAAGCCTAACTTGTCTAATGTTGAAAAAACAGGATTAAAAGTTGCAATCATTGGTGCAGGGCCTGCTGGACTTGCATGTGCTGATGTTTTAGTCCGTAATGGCGTAACGCCCGTTGTTTTTGACCGTCATCCTGAAATTGGTGGACTGTTAACCTTTGGTATCCCTGCCTTTAAATTAGATAAAGAAGTATTGATTAATCGTCGACGTATTTTTACCGACATGGGTATTGAATTTCGGCTGAATACCGAAGTGGGGAAAACGGTACAATTAACGGACTTACTCAATGAATTTGATGCCATTTTTGTTGGAACCGGTACTTATCAATCAATGCGAGCCGGTCTAATGAATGAAGATGCGGATGGTGTTTATGATGCCCTTCCATTCTTAATTGCCAATACCAAACATATTATGAAGCATAATCAAAGCGATGATACGCCTTACATTGACATGAAAAATAAGCGTGTTGTGGTTTTAGGCGGTGGTGATACAGCCATGGACTGTGTACGGACGTCAATTCGTCAAGGTGCAATTGAAGTCACCTGTGCTTATCGTCGAGATGAAGCCAATATGCCCGGCTCTAAACGAGAAGTAAAAAATGCGAAAGAAGAAGGTGCACAATTCCAATTTAATGTGCAACCCCTCAGTATTGAAATTAACAATACAGGTCAAGTTACTGGTGTCAAAATGGTTAGAACAGAACTCGGTCAACCCGATGCAAATGGTCGCCGTTCGCCAGTGATTATCGAAGGATCTGAATTCATACTTCCTGCCGATGCTGTTATTATGGCATTTGGTTTTAAACCTCATGCCATGCCTTGGTTAGCAGAACATGGTGTCAATTTTGATACTCAAGGTCGTATTGTTGCCCCAGAAATTAAAGGCTACCAAACCAGCCATCCAAAAATCTTTGCTGGTGGTGATGCAGTAAGAGGATCGGATTTAGTGGTGACTGCCATTAGCGAAGGTCGCAAAGCGGCAGAAGGGATTTTAGATTATTTAGAAGTATAAAGCGATTGACTAAGTTAACCTTATGCCCATACCCTACTGAGTGGGAGTAAGGTTTACTACTCAATATTTATTGATCTGTCTAAACCATAACGTTTATTGATTACAACCTAAATATCGTTATTTATCGGGTTGAAATTGCCAATGAATATTTACTTTGATAATTGGCATTAAATTACCATTAGCTGATACCATGAATTTGTATCAGCTAATAACCTTTGATTATTGGATTACTTGGCTATAAATAGACAACCTGAGAACCATTTTCAGGATTTTTAGTCGCCTCAGCAAACCCTTCTAAGAAAAAGGCAAGATGATCTGCTTCATCCCCTAAAAGGCGCCCTTTGACTTTATTCCAAGTTAATAACACGATAGCCGCTTGTGGTTCACAACTAATTAACATCGGTTGTTCAAGTTCTTCATTCCAATAAAACTCACCGCCGTATAATTTTTGGGCTGTCAGTAACAAATAACAACCATACTCTTGAGCAATCATATTAAGCTGTTCTTCAGGAATACTAAAATTTTTCTCAGCTAATTCACCAATAATCATTTCAACGACAGAAATACTTTTTTCGGAATAATCGAGTTGATTGATACTCCACGTTGGACTATGTAAAATGGCATTTTGAGCCCATGCTTCAATTTCTTGATATAATTCATTTTTTTCAGTCATATTTATTTACTTCGCTAGTTGATATTTCCAATTGTTTAACAAGTTGCCATGCGGCTTCCATTTCTTCAAGTGTTGCATCCGTTAAACGACGATTATTTTGTTTCAGTATTGCTTCAACTTGTTTAAATCGACGTTCAAATTTATGATTTGCCCGTTGTAAACAGAGCTCCGATTTAACTTTTAGATGTCTGGCTAAATTGACGGTCGCAAAAAACAGATCCCCCAGTTCTTCCTCGATTTTTGATTGATCTTGTACCGTTTTATTAAGCTCATGTTCTACTTCGTCGAGCTCTTCCTTAACTTTATCTAAAACTGGAGTTAACTCCTGCCAATCAAACCCAACCGATGCACAACGTTTTTGGATTTTTTCGGCTTTCATTAAAGCAGGAATGGCGTTAGGTATGTCATCTAACAATGAGTATTGTGCGCGCTCGTCACGCTCTTTTTGTTTTAATTGTTCCCAATTCGGTTTTTCAGTTGTCTTATCATCAAAAATATGCGGATGACGACTAACTAATTTATCAGCAACAGCTTGACAGATATCCTCAAAATCAAACTGACCTTGTTCACTGGCAAGATCGGCGTAAAAAATAATTTGAAACAATAAATCGCCCAATTCTTTTTTGAGTTCTTTCATATCCTGTTTATCTATCGCATCAAGAACTTCATAAGTTTCTTCTAGTGTATAAGATTTTAATGAATCAAAAGTCTGCATGCGATCCCATTCACAACCGTCAATAGGGTCACGTAATTGTTTAGTAATTGCAAGTAAACGCTTGAGTGGGTTCACAATCTATCTCACCAATCGTAACGGAACATTAATCTAATCAGTGTATCATAAATTTAAACTGTTTTTATTTTCAATAGTGAATTTATACTATTGTAAATATAATTGTCTATTATTTATCCTGAAACACGCACAAAAAAGATTAAATTAATTGAGTTATCATAACTTCTAGCCCATAAAGCTGAATTAAGTATATAATAACTGCATATTGAATTAACTTTACGATAATATATGAATAATTTACGAGAACTTACACTTCGAGGCACAATACTGGGTGCTTTTATTACAATTATTTTTACTGCATCAAATGTGTACCTTGGTTTAAAAGTCGGATTAACCTTTTCTTCGGCTATTCCTGCCGCTGTCATCTCAATGGCAATCTTAAGACTATTTTCAGGATCAACCATATTAGAAAATAACATGGTACAAACTCAAGCTTCTGCTGCCGGAACGCTATCATCTATTATATTCGTTCTACCTGGATTATTGATGATTGGTTACTGGCAAGATTTTCCATTTTGGTTAACTTTTGCCATTTGTGCCGCTGGGGGAATGCTTGGGGTACTATTCTCAATTCCATTACGTCATGTGATGGTAGTCAAAAGTACATTACCTTATCCTGAAGGTGTTGCTGCCGCTGAGATTTTAAAAGCAGGCTCGAAAACAGACAGTAATGATGCTTCTGCCAACGAAGGATTGAGAGATATTTTAGTGGGAGGCGTTATCGCTTCTACTGTCAGTTTATTGACCAATGGTTTTCGGGTTTTATCTGAAAGCGCTTCATACTGGTTTACCGGTGGAAAATCGATTTTTCAATTACCTATGGGGTTCTCATTAGCACTTCTTAGTGCAGGTTACTTGATTGGAATTGTATCTGGGATTGCCGTTTTAATAGGAACCATTATTGCCTGGGGATTTGGAATTCCAATTTTAAGTGCAATGACAGATTATGATACAACGCAACCACTGGCAAATATTGCAATGGGACTTTGGGCTAAAGATATCCGTTTTATTGGCGCAGGAACGATTGCTATTGCGGCAATTTGGACATTATTAACCTTAATCAAACCAGTTATTGAAGGTTTAAAAACATCATTCAAAACGTTACGTTCAGATGTATCTGTAAATGATATTGCACCGACAGAACGTGATCTATCACCTAAATCAATCTTTTTGATTATGGCTGGTATGGTTATTATTTTAGTCGCTACGTTTTACTCATTTATTTCAGATAGTGGGTTATCGACGGGCGTTGCATGGATACTGGTTATTTGTGCTGTTTTATTTGCTTTTATTATGGGCTTTCTTGTTGCAGCTGCTTGCGGATATATGGCAGGATTAGTCGGATCGTCAGCTAGCCCTATTTCAGGTATTGCAATTGTTGCCGCTATCGTGATATCACTTATCTTACTTGGATTAGGCGAAGCAAATAATATACTTTCCACGGCTGAAGGCACAAACTTTGCGACAGCCTTAGCGCTATTCACAACCAGCGCAGTATTAGCCGTTGCTTGTATCTCAAATGATAACTTGCAAGATCTTAAAACGGGTTACTTGGTTAATGCAACACCTTGGAAACAACAAGTTGCATTACTAATAGGTTGTGTTGTTGGTGCCATTGTTATCGCTCCTATTTTAGAAATTCTTTATAACGCGTATGGTTTCACGGGGGCATTACCACGACCAGATATGGATCAATCACAAGTTTTAGCTGCACCTCAAGCAACACTGATGACAACCATTGCAAAAGGAATCTTTTCACATAAACTTGATTGGACAATGATTCTCATTGGATTAGTCGTTGGAACCGTGATTATTATTATTGATCTTCTTTTGGCGAAAGCAAAATGTAAATTTCGCTTACCCGCACTAGCTGTCGGTTTAGGTATCTATTTACCACCAACGATTACTGCCCCAATTTTTGTCGGTACATTGCTATCATGGATAATTAAACGTAATGCTTACGCTAAAGCTCAAAAATATAATTTAGATCCTGAAGAACAATTTAAAAAAGTGGATCGTAAAGCGGCATTAATTTCTTCGGGATTAATAGTTGGTGAAAGCTTAGTTGGTGTCTTATTAGCGATCGTTATTGTTATTAGTATCACGCAAGGTAAAGGTGAAGCTCCATTAGCAATAGAGGCTGATTTAGGCTTCTTACCACAATATTTAGGTTTAGCTGTCTTTGTGGGTATTTGCTTATATATTATTCGTCGAGCATTATCCGCAATTAAAAAACAGTAATAATTTATATTTATAATTAAGCCCTTTATTGCTTAAAATAGAGGGCTTGATAAAATCGCTTTTCCAATTTAAACCCCGCTATAAATTAATTATCATCCTTCTTTTGTGACTAGATTAAATGATAACCATTTCCCTATCTGGAAATATTCAATAGCACGCTCAACCAATTATTGCCACAAGTTAAAGTTTAAAATAATGAAACTTTCACTTAGCCCATTAAACTTTTTCATTTTGCATAACGTTCAATATTTGTTAGCATAACCCAATTTATTTTACATATTAAACAGCAAAATCATGATAGTATTTGATTCCATTCAAGTTCGCTTAGGCATTAATCTACTTTTAGATAATGCATCTGCTACCATTAATCCTAAACAAAAAGTAGGGTTAGTTGGGAAAAATGGTTGCGGAAAGTCCACTCTCTTCTCATTAATAAAAGGCGAAATTCAAACGGATGCAGGCAGCTTAAGTTTTCCATCACAATGGCAATTAGCTTGGGTTAACCAAGAAACTCCCGCGCTAGATATACCCGCTATTGAATATGCTATTGATGGTGATCGTGAATATCGACAGCTAGAACAAAAGCTAGCTATCGCCAACCAACACAATAATGGTGAGCAAATTGCTAATATTCATGAAAAACTGGATAACATTGACGCATGGACAATACGAGCAAGAGCCGCCACATTATTACATGGTTTAGGGTTTTCTAACGAGCAACTACAATTACCAGTTAAATCCTATTCAGGTGGTTGGCGCATGCGTTTAAATCTAGCTCAAGCACTCATGTGTCGTTCTGATCTACTCCTTCTTGATGAACCTACCAATCACCTTGACTTAGATGCCGTTATTTGGCTGGAAAAATGGCTGAGTAACTATCAAGGTACATTAATTTTAATCTCACATGATCGTGATTTTTTAGATCCGTTAGTTAATAAAATTATTCATATTGAACAAAAAAGTTTGTTTGAATATACCGGTAACTATTCATCATTTGAAGTTCAACGTGCAACTAAATTAGCACAGCAACAATCACTTTATGAAAGCCAACAACAAAAAGTCGCACACCTACAAAGCTACATAGACCGCTTTAGAGCAAAAGCGACCAAAGCCAAACAAGCTCAAAGTAGAATAAAAATGCTAGAAAAAATGGAACTCATTGCCCCTGCACATGTAGACAATCCTTTTCATTTTAATTTTAAACCTTCTGAATTTTTGCCAAGTCCATTACTGATGATGGACAAAGTTGTGGCAGGCTACGATGATAAAATCGTACTAGAAAAAATTAAATTAAATCTTGTTCCGGGGTCACGCATAGGCTTACTGGGTCGTAATGGTGCCGGTAAATCAACCTTAATAAAATTATTAGCGGGCGAACTTCAACCTAAAGAGGGGCATATTAATCTCGCTAAAGGTGTTCAATTAGGCTATTTTGCTCAACATCAATTGGAATATTTACGTGCCGATGAATCACCACTTTGGCATTTAACTCAGCTTGCTGATCCAAAAATAACAGAACAGGAATTGCGTAACTATCTGGGTGGTTTTGATTTTCATGGTGATAAAGTGAATGAACCTGTTAAAACATTTTCGGGCGGTGAAAAAGCTCGATTGGTTTTAGCGCTAATTGTGTGGCAAAAACCGAATCTATTATTACTTGATGAACCCACTAACCATTTGGATTTAGATATGCGTCAAGCATTAACTGAAGCACTTATAGGCTTTGAAGGTGCTTTAGTCGTTGTATCGCATGATCGCCATTTATTGCGCTCGACAACGGATGAATTTTATTTAGTGCATGATCACAAAGTCGAACCATTTAATGGCGATCTTGATGATTACCAAAAATGGCTTGCCGAAGAACAAAAAGCAGAAAATAAACCAGATACCGTTAACATAGCCAGTAAAAATGATAGCATTCAAAATGTTTCCGCCACCGATCGCAAAGAACAAAAACGCCGTGAAGCAGAATTAAGAGCACAAATGCAACCCATTAAAAAAGAGCTACAAAAAATGGAGCAAAAACTTGAGCTATTAACTGAGCAATTACAAAATATTGAACAGTTACTAGCAGATCCTGCTATTTATGAAAACGATAAAAAAACAGCGTTGACCGAATTACTACTTAAACAAAGTAAAATTAAAAGCGAACAAGAAGACACTGAAATGAACTGGTTAGATTTACAACAACAACTTGAAGATTTTCAATTAAACTAACTTTGTATTTAAGATACAAAAAGAGAAGCACACAAAATATTAAGAGCATGAGTCTTAATTCAATCGCAATAAGTTTCAGGTTGTTAATCGTATTTTAACTATTTATTTTGTGCAAAAAAAATCACAGCCTTTGCTGTGATTTTTTTATTCTTAATTGAACTAAACTTATTCAATTAAAATTAACTTTTTTCAACTTGACTAAAATCAAGCTCAACAGGTGTTGAACGTCCAAAAATTGAAACTGAAACTTTCAGGCGACTTTTTTCATAATCGACTTCTTCAACCACACCATTAAAGTCTGCAAATGGACCATCATTAACACGTACCAATTCGCCTGGCTCAAATAACGTTTTAGGACGAGGTTTATCACCAACTTGTTGTAAACGATTCATAATAGCATCAACTTCACGTTGGCTTATTGGGGCTGGTCTGTCAGAAGTACCGCCAATAAATCCCATGGTTCTTGGTACACTTTTAACTAAGTGCCAAGTTGCATCATTCATCATCATTTCAACTAAAACATAACCGGGAAAGAATTTACGCTCACTTTTACGACGTTGACCACTTTTCATTTCAACAACTTCTTCGGTAGGCACAAGCACTTCACCAAAAGAATCTTCCATATTATGTAACTTGATATATTCACGTAGTGATTGTGCAACACGTGCTTCATAGCCAGAATAAGCTTGAATAACATACCATCGTTTTTGTTGTATTTCACTCATATTAACGTCCTATTGATGTTAAATAAAAGACGACCCAACGGAATAAAGTATCCATTCCCCAAAGGGCTAAACCAACGACTACTGTAACAGCCACAACGAGCATAGTTGTCTGTGTAGCGTCTTTACGAGAAGGCCATACCACCTTTCTTAACTCTTTTCTTGAATCCTGTAAAAATGCAAGAAATGACTTACCTTTAGTGGTTGTAAGAGCAATAAATAAAGTGAAAAGTGAAATTACACTAACCGTAATAATGCGGACGATTGTATTAGGTTGATATATATCATTTGCTTGAGCAAAATAGGAATTTCCCCAAACAATAATTGCAATCAATACTAAAACTAAACCCCATTTAAGTTTATCTAGAACCGAGTTTGTAGCTTGACTTTCGTTACTTACTTGCATATAAAACCTATGAGTATGTTATTTATAATAATATCTATTTTCCAAAATGCTCTTTTTAAAATAAAAACATTTTGCTAAACAGACCAGATAAGAAAGGGCATCGCATGATACCCTTTCAACAGTTATTAAATATAAATTATTTAATAACCTTAGCAACAACACCCGCACCAACAGTACGACCACCTTCACGAATCGCAAAACGTAAACCT